>DATGDG010000128.1:0-4305 GCA_035311025.1 Casimicrobiaceae bacterium | reverse complement strand
TGCTGCACCGCGCGACCGAGAAGCTCGCCGAGACGCGGACCTGGATCCAGTCGCTGCCCTACATGGACCGGCTGGACTACGTCTCGATGATGTGCAACGAGCACGGCTATTGCCTCGCGATCGAGCGGCTGGTCGGGATCGAGGTTCCGGAGCGCGCGCTCTACATCCGCACGATGTTCGACGAGATCACCCGCATCATGAATCACCTGATGTGGCTGGGATCGCATTCGCTGGACGTCGGCGCGATGACGACCTTCCTCTACGCGTTCCGCGAGCGGGAGGACCTCTTCGACATGTACGAGGCTGTGTCGGGCGCGCGGATGCACGCGGCCTACTACCGGCCCGGCGGCGTCTACCGCGACCTCCCGGACCGGATGCCCCAGTACGCGGCGCAGAACACGCGCAACGCGCGGGCGCTGGCGCAGATGAACCAGAACCGCCAGGGGTCGCTGCTCGACTTCATCGAGGATTTCACGCGGCGCTTCCCCGTCTACGTCGACGAGTACGAGACACTGCTGACCGACAACCGCATCTGGAAGCAGCGGACGGTGGGCATCGGCGTCGTGAGCGCAGAGCGCGCGATGGCGCTGGGATTCACCGGGCCGATGTTGCGGGGTTCGGGGGTACCCTGGGACCTGCGCAAGAAGCAGCCCTATGCCGCCTACGACCGGGTCGAGTTCGACATCCCCGTCGGCGTCAATGGCGATTGCTACGACCGGTACCTGGTGCGCATGCACGAGATGCGGCAGTCGAACCGGATCATCGCCCAGTGCGTCGCGTGGCTGCGCGACCATCCCGGGCCGGTGATCGTCGACAGCTTCAAGGTGGCACCGCCTTCGCGCGAGGCGATGAAGACGAACATGGAAGAGCTGATCCACCACTTCAAGCTCTTCAGCGAGGGCATTCACGTCCCGGCCGGCGAGGTCTACGCGGCCATCGAGCACCCGAAAGGGGAGTTCGGCGTCTATGCGATCTCCGACGGGGCGAACAAGCCGTACCGGATCAAGCTGCGCACGCCGGACTACGTCCACCTGTCCGCGCTCGACGAGATGTCGCGGGGCCACATGATCGCGGACGTCGTTGCGATCATCGGAACCCAGGACATCGTGTTCGGGTCGATCGATCGATGATTCTCTCGGAAGACGCACGCTCCCGGATCGACCGCGAGGTGGCCAAGTATCCGGCCGACCAGAAGCAGTCGGCGGTGATGTCGGCGCTCGCGATCGCCCAGGACGAGCACGGCTGGCTGTCGACGCCGCTGATGGACGAGGTCGCGAACTTCCTCGGCATGCCGCCGATCGCAGTCTACGAGGTTGCATCGTTCTACGAGATGTACAACCTGAAGCCGACGGGGCGCTTCAAGCTCACGATATGCACGAACCTGCCCTGCGCGCTGCAGGGTGCGGCGGTTGCTGCCGAGCACCTCAAGCGCAGGCTGGGCATCGGATTCGGGGAGACGACCGCCGACGGCCGCTTCACGCTGAAGGAAGGCGAGTGCATGGGCGCCTGCGGCGATGCGCCGGTGGTCATCGTCAACAACAAGCGCATGGAGGGATTCATGTCGCCCGCCAAGCTCGACGCTCTGCTCGAGGATCTCGCCGCCGCCGCCGACCGCGGCGAGGGTGCTCCGGGCGGCCCGGAGCACGCAGGATCATGAACGCACCCTCCGATTTCATCGATTACGGTCCCGACGCCGTGCTGATGGCCGGCCTCAACGGACGCAACTGGCACCTCGCCGATTACGTGCAGCGCGGCGGTTACGAGGCGCTGCGGAAGATCCTCGCCGACAAGACCCCGCCCGAACAGGTGATCGCCGAGGTGAAGAAATCGGCGCTGCGCGGTCGCGGTGGCGCGGGCTTCCCGACCGGCCTCAAGTGGAGCTTCATGCCGCGCCAGTTCGCCGGCGACAAGTACCTGGTCTGCAACTCGGACGAGGGCGAACCCGGGACGTTCAAGGATCGCGACATCCTTCGCTACAACCCGCACGCGCTGTTCGAGGGGATGGCGATCGCCGCCTACGCGATGGGCTGCGCGCGCGGCTACAACTACGTTCACGGCGAGATCTGGGAGGTCTACCAGCGCTGCGAGGAGGCGGTCGCCGAGGCTTACGCCGCGGGCCTCCTCGGCAACGACATCCTCGGCAGCGGATTCGGCTTCCACCTGTTCAACCACCACGGTTACGGCGCCTACATCTGCGGCGAGGAGACCGGATTGCTCGAGTCGCTCGAGGGCAAGAAGGGCCAGCCGCGCTTCAAGCCGCCGTTCCCGGCGAGCTTCGGTCTCTATGGCAAGCCGACGACGATCAACAACACCGAGACCTTTGCCGCGGTGCCGTGGATCATGCGCCACGGCGGCGAATGGTTCCTGAACCTGGGCCTCCCGAACAATGGCGGCACCAAGATCTTCTCGGTGTCCGGCGATGTCGAGCGTCCCGGCAACTACGAGATCAGGCTCGGCACCCCATTCCCGAAGCTGCTGGAAATGGCCGGCGGCGTGCGTGGCGGCCGCGCGCTGAAGGCGGTGATCCCCGGCGGGTCGTCGGCCCCGGTGCTTCCCGGCGACGTCATGATGGGCCTCACGATGGACTACGACGCGATCGCCAAGGCGGGGTCGATGCTCGGGTCGGGCGCCGTCATCGTGCTCGACGACACGCGCTGCATGGTGAAGAGCCTGCTGCGCCTGTCGTACTTCTATTACGAAGAGTCCTGCGGCCAGTGCACGCCCTGCCGTGAAGGAACCGGCTGGATGTGGCGGATGGTCGACCGGATCGAGCATGGCAAGGGACGGCAGGAGGATCTCGACACCCTCAACTCGGTCGCCGACAACATCCAGGGCCGCACGATTTGCGCGCTGGGCGACGCAGCGGCCATGCCGGTGAGAAGCTTCATCAGGCATTTCCGCAGCGAGTTCGAGCACCACATCCGGGAAGGGCAGTGTCTCGTCCCGCGCTACGTCTGAGCGACACGGAATCCGATCACTCGAGCTCTCGATGCTGAACATCGAAATCGACGGCAGGGCGCTGCAGGTGCCCAACGGCAGCACGGTGATGGATGCCGCGAACACGCTCGGCATCTACGTGCCGCATTTCTGCTATCACAAGAAGCTGTCGATCGCGGCGAACTGCCGGATGTGCCTGGTCCAGATCGAGAAGGCGCCCAAGCCGCTGCCCGCTTGCGCGACCCCGGTCACCGACGGCATGAAGGTGTGGACGCATTCGGAGCAGGCGATCACGGCGCAGCAGGGCGTGATGGAATTCCTGCTGATCAACCATCCGCTCGACTGCCCGATCTGCGACCAGGGCGGTGAATGCCAGCTGCAGGACCTCGCCGTCGGTTACGGCGCTTCCGCGTCGCGCTACCACGAGCCCAAGCGCGTCGTCGTGCACAAGAGCCTCGGGCCGCTGATCTCGGCGCAGGAGATGACGCGCTGCATCCACTGCACGCGCTGCATCCGCTTCGGCCAGGAAATCGGCGGAGTCATGGAGCTCGGCATGATCGGACGCACCGAGCATGCCGAGATCGTGACGTTCGTCGGTCGCACGGTCGATTCGGAACTCTCCGGGAACATGATCGACATCTGCCCGGTGGGTGCGCTGACCTCGAAGCCATTCCGGTTCGCCGCCAGGACCTGGGAGCTCGCGCGGCGCAAGAGCGTCTCGCCCCACGACGGGCTGGGCAGCAACCTGGTCGTGCAGGTCAAGAACAATCGCGTGCTTCGCGTCGTGCCGCTCGAGAACGAGGCGGTCAACGAGTGCTGGATCTCGGACAAGGATCGCTTCTCCTACGAGGCCCTCGCCAGCGACGAGCGCCTCACCGCGCCGATGGTCAAGCAGGGCGGAGAATGGAAGACGGTCGACTGGACGACGGCGCTCGAGTTCACCGCCAACGGCCTGTCCGAGATCGTCGCGAAGCATGGCGGCGCTGCGCTCGGCACGCTGGTCTCGCCGCACGCGACGCTGGAGGAGCTGGCGCTGGCGGCGAGGCTCGCGCGCGGCCTCGGCAGCGACAACATCGACTTCCGCCTGCGGCAGGCCGATTTCCGCGACGACGGCGCGCGCGAGGGTATCCCGTACCTCGGCATGCCGATTGCCGACGTCCAGACGCTCGATCGCGCGCTGGTCGTGGGCAGCTTCCTGCGCAAGGACCATCCGCTGCTCGCGCACCGGCTGCGCCAGGCCGCGAAGAAAGGCGCGCAGGTCTCGTCGCTGCATTCGGTCGTCGACGACTGGCTGATGCCGATCGCGCATCGCGCGATCGTGCCGCCGTCGCTGGTGCCGATGATGCTCGCGGAGATCGTCGTCGCCGC
>DATGDG010000127.1:0-1686 GCA_035311025.1 Casimicrobiaceae bacterium | reverse complement strand
GTCGGCCCGGCACAGCGCGCAGGCCTGGGGTAGGCTGCGCCGCAGCAGTGCGAGGCCGCACGAGGCGATGCGGGCGATCGCAGGGATCGTGGCGAGCGCAATCCTGCCGGCGGCGCCCGTTGCGTCGATGTCAAATTTCGGCGATCCGGCGTTTGACAGCATGCGATAGTGTCCCGAGGACAGGCCATCGTGCACGAGGAACGGCCGACCATTCCATCATCCGAACGCATGAGTCTCGCCGAATCCACTGCAGTCTCCGCAGCATCTCCGGCCGGGCACGGTGGTCAGCCCGCCGACGTCGACGCGATCGAGGCCCTGTTCGCACTGCCTTTCAACGATCTCCTGTTTCGCGCCCAGCAGGTGCACCGCGAGCACCACGCAGCCAACGCGGTGCAGCTGTCGACGCTGCTGTCGATCAAGACCGGTGGCTGTCCGGAGGACTGCGGCTATTGCCCGCAGGCGGCGCGCCATCACGCGGGGGTGGCGAGCGAGTCGCTGCTCGACCTTCGCACCGTCGTCGACGCCGCGCGCGCGGCGAAGGAAGCGGGCGCAACGCGTTTCTGCATGGGTGCCGCGTGGCGCGGGCCGAAGGAGCGCGACCTGTTGCCGGTGCTCGACATGGTGCGCTCGGTCAAGGCGCTGGGCCTCGAGACCTGCTGCACGCTCGGCATGCTGAAGGACGGCCAGGCCGAGGCGTTGAAGGATGCCGGCCTCGATTACTACAACCACAATCTCGACACTGCGCCGGAGTTCTACGGCGAGATCGTGTCGACCCGCGATTACCAGGACCGGCTCGACACCCTCGATCGCGTCCGCGACGCGGGACTCTCGGTGTGCTGCGGCGGGATCGTCGGCATGGGCGAGTCGCGGCGCCAGCGCGCGGCACTGATCGCGCAGCTCGCGCGCCTCGACCCGCAACCCGAATCGGTGCCGATCAACCACCTCGTGCAGGTCGAAGGAACGCCGCTGCACGAGCGCTTCCACGGCGAGTCGGCGCTCGATCCGCTGGAGTTCGTCCGCACGATCGCGGTGGCGCGCCTCGCCATGCCGCGCGCGATGATCCGCCTGTCGGCGGGTCGGCGCGAACTCGGCGAACCGGTGCAGGCGCTGTGCTACCTCGCCGGCGCCAATTCGATCTTCTATGGCGACCGGCTGCTGACCACCGGGAATCCCGACGTCGAGTCCGACAAGGCGCTGTTTGCGAAGCTCGGACTCGCTGCGGCATGATCGATGAGCGATCCTGCGATCGGCGAGCTTGCGAGCGCGCTCGCGCAGCGGGAGAGCGAGGGTCTCGCGCGCACGCGCCGGCGGGTCGAGGGGCCGCAGGGCCCGCGCCTGCGGATCGACGGGCGCACGCTGCTCGCGTTCGCCAGTAACGACTATCTCGGGCTCGCCAGCGATCCGGCGATCGTCGACGCCGTCTGCGACGCTGCGCGACGCTGGGGCGTCGGTTCGGGCGCTTCGCACCTGGTCGTCGGGCACAGCGCGGCGCACGACGCGCTCGAGCGCGAGCTCGCGGCATTCGTCGCGCCCTGCGACGGCGCGCGCGCGCTGCTGTTCTCGAGCGGCTATCTCGCGAATCTCGCGATCCTGACCGCGCTCGCGTCGCGCAACGATGCGATATTCACCGACCGCCTCAACCACGCCTGCCTGAACGACGGCGCGCTGCTGTCTCGCGCGCGCGTC
>DATGDG010000126.1:0-1852 GCA_035311025.1 Casimicrobiaceae bacterium | reverse complement strand
AGAACCTGATCCAGGCGGTGGTCGACAGCGGCATCAGGGGCCTGACGATCGTCGGCAACAACGCGGGGGTCGACGATTTCGGCATGGGCCTGCTGCTCAAGAGCCATCAGGTCAGGAAGGTCATCGCGTCCTACGTCGGCGAGAACAAGGAGTTCGAGCGACAGGTGCTCGCCGGCGAGCTCGAGCTGCGGCTGACGCCGCAGGGGACGCTCGCCGAGAAGCTGCGCGCCGGCGGCGCGGGCATTCCGGGCTTCTACACGCGCACCGCCTCCGGAACGCTGCTCGCCGAAGGCCACGAGGTCAAGGTGTTCGGCGGGCGCGAGTACGTGCTCGAGGAAGGCATCCGCGCCGACGTCTCGATCGTCAAGGCCTGGAAAGGCGACAGGATGGGCAACCTCGTCTACCGCAAGACCTCGCGCAATTTCAATCCGATGATCGCCACCTGCGGCAACGTGACGATCGCCGAGGTCGAGCAGCTGGTCGAGGTCGGCGAGCTCGACCCCGACCACGTCCACACTCCGGGAATCTACGTCGACCGCATCGTCCAGGGCGCGCGCTACGAGAAGCGCATCGAGTTCCGCACGGTCGCCGGCAGCGCGTCGAAGAAGGACTCACCGATCCGCGAGCTGATGGCGCGTCGCGCCGCCCGGGAGCTGCGCGACGGCTACTACGTGAATCTCGGCATCGGGATTCCGACGATGGTCGCGAACTTCATCCCGCCAGGCATCAACGTGACGCTGCAGTCGGAGAACGGCCTGCTGGGCATCGGTCCTTTCCCCGCGGAGAGCGACGTCGACGCGGACCTGATCAACGCCGGAAAGCAGACGATCACGACCATACCCGGCAGCAGCTTCTTCTCCAGCGCCGACTCGTTCGCGATGATCCGCGGCGGTCACGTCGACCTGTCGATCCTGGGCGGGCTCGAAGTCGCCCAGAACGGAGACCTTGCGAACTGGATGGTCCCGGGAAAGATGGTCAAGGGTCCCGGCGGCGCCATGGACCTGGTGTCGGGGGTCAAGCGCGTGATCGTGCTGATGGAGCACACGGCGAAGGACGGCTCGTCGAAGGTGCTCGAGCACTGCACGCTGCCGATCACCGGCAAGGGCGTGGTCGACATGATCATCACCGACCTGTGCGTATTCGACGTGCTGCCCGACGGCGAAGGCCTGGTGCTGCGCGAGCTGCATCCGGGAGTGACGGTCGAGGAGGTCCGCGCGAAGACCGCCTGCGCCTTCCACGTCGCGCTGAAGGGCTGACACACACCGACCCTCACCCCGACCCTCTCCCGCGTGCGGGAGAGCGCGCCGAGCGAAAGCGAGACGGTTGAGGCAGTGAGGCTCAGCCGAGCCGGCGCTTGTCGACGACGCGACGCGCCTTTCCGACCGAACGCTCGATGCCCCCGCTCTGCAGCACCCGCACTTCGGCGGTGACCCCGATCAGGCTCTTCACCCGATGCGCGAGGCGCGCGCCGGCGGCGTTGCCGTCGGCACCGCCGGTGGCAGGCGCGCGCTCGACCAGGATCGTCATCTCGTCGAGGTTCCCCGGGCGCGTGATCTCGACCTGGTAGTGCGGTGCGAGCAGCGGGTCGCGCAGGATCTGCTCCTCGATCTGCGTCGGGAAGACGTTGACCCCGCGGATGATCATCATGTCGTCGCTGCGGCCGGTGATCTTCTGCATGCGGCGCATCGTGCGCGCCGTGCCGGGCAAAAGCCGCGTCAAGTCGCGCGTGCGGTAGCGGATGATCGGCATCGCCTCCTTGGTGAGCGAGGTGAACACGAGCTCGCCCTTCTCTCCCTGGGGAAGGACCCTGCCGCTCTCCGGGTCGATGACCTCCGGGTAGAAATAGTCCTCC
>DATGDG010000125.1:0-5182 GCA_035311025.1 Casimicrobiaceae bacterium | reverse complement strand
CGCGCTCGTCGGCGGCGGCGATGACCTCGTCGTCGCGGACGCTGCCGCCGGGCTGGATCACCGCGACCGCGCCGTTGTCGGCGACGACGTCGAGGCCGTCGCGGAAGGGGAAGAAGGCGTCGGAGGCGACGACCGATCCGGCGAGCGCCAGGCCGGCGTTGGCTGCCTTGATCGCGGCGATGCGTGTCGAGTCGACCCGACTCATCTGCCCGGCGCCGATGCCCAGCGTGCGCCCGCCGCCGCAATAGACGATGGCATTGGACTTGACGAACCAGGCGACCCGCCAGGCGAACAGCAGATCGGCGATCTGGGCTGCGGTCGGCGCGACGCGGGTGACCACCCGGAGATCGCCCTCCAGCACGTCGCGCGAGTCGCGCGTCTGCACGAGGAATCCGCCGCCGACCCGCTTGAGGTCGAGTTCCTCGCGCCTCTCGACGCCGCGCTCCCCGCGTTCCGGCAGCGGGAGTTCGAGGACGCGGACGTTCTTCTTCTGCGCGGCGACCGCGAGCGCCTCCGGCGCATAGCCGGGCGCGATCAGCACTTCGACGAACTGCGCACACACCGCTTCCAGCGTGGCTGCATCGACCGGCCGGTTGAACGCGATGATGCCGCCGAATGCCGAGGTCGGATCGGTCGCGAATGCGCGACGGTACGCTTCGATCGGGAGCGCAGCGCTCGCGACGCCGCAGGGGTTCGCGTGCTTGACGATGACGCAGCAGGGCTCGGGAAACGTCGTCACGCACTGCCAGGCCGCATCGGCGTCGGCGACGTTGTTGTAGGACAGTTCCTTCCCCTGCAGCTGGCGATAGGAGGCGATGTCCGACGGCGCAGCGGTGCTCTCGCGGTACAGGGCGGCCCGCTGGTGCGGGTTCTCGCCGTACCGCATCTCCTGGAGCTTGTCTCCGGCGAGATGGAACGACTGCGGGAACCCCCGCACGCTGCCATCGGGCCCGCGCGCCGAGATCCAGTTCGAGATCGCGCCGTCGTAGGCCGCCGTGTGCGCGAATGCGCGCTGCATCAGCCGGAAGCGCAGCGCCGACGACAGCGTGCCGCCATTCGCGGTCAGCTCGGCGAGCACCTCGGCATAATCCGCGGGGTCGACGACCACCCCGACGTGCGACCAGTTCTTCGCCGCCGCGCGCAGCATCGCGGGGCCGCCGATGTCGATATTCTCGATCGCATCGTCGAGCGTGCACTGCGGATTCGCGACGGTCTCGCGGAACGGATAGAGATTGACGACGACCAGGTCGATCGTCGGTATTCCCGCGCTCGCCAGCGCGTCACGGTGCGACTGCAGGTCGCGGCGGGCGAGGATGCCGCCGTGCACCTTCGGGTGCAGCGTCTTGACGCGGCCGTCGAGCATTTCCGGAAAGCCGGTGTAGGTCCCGACGTCGGTGACCGGGACCCCGGCGGCGGCGAGGAGCTTCGCGGTGCCGCCGGTCGACAGCAGCTTCACGTCGCGCGCAACGAGCCCGCGGGCGAGTTCGAGAATCCCGGTCTTGTCCGAGACGGACAGCAGCGCCTGGGTGACGATCCCCGCCATCGGCCCGTCCACGTCAGATCAGCTTGTGCTTGGCGAGCTTGGCGCGCAGCGTGTTGCGGTTCAAGCCCAGCATGTCGGCCGCGTGCGTCTGGTTCCCGTTCGAACGCTCGAGCATCGAACTGAGCAGTGCACGCTCGACCTGCCCGATCACCATGTCGTAGATCCCGTGCGGGGGCTCGCCATCCAGGCGCCTGAAATAGTCGTCGAGCGAGCGCTGGACGCTGCGGCCGATCTCGTTGCTGCCGTTCAGCTGTATCTTCTTCTTCACGCCGCGAGAGCCTCCTCCAACGGTGCCTGCGGCTCGAGGTAGTGCAGGCGACGACCCGCGCGCGCCGCGGCGTCGAAAAACCGGTCGACCGCAGCGGACTGCGCAGCGACCGTCTCGGCGGCATTGACCTCGCGCCTGAAGGCTTCGGACCCGCGAAGCTCCCGCGTGTACCAGTGCAGGTGCTTGCGCGCGATGCGCACGCCCTGCACCTCGCCGTAGAACGCGTAGTGATCCGCCAGGTGATCCCGGATCAGCGCATGGACTTCGCCCACGGCCGGGGGCGGCAGCAGGCGCCCGGTCCCGAGGTAGTGCGCGATCTCGCGGAAGATCCACGGGCGTCCCTGCGCGGCGCGACCGATCATCAGCCCGTCGGCGCCGGTGTACGCAAGGACCTCCCGGGCGCGCCGGGGCGTGTCGATGTCGCCGTTCGCGATGACCGGAATCCCGACGCTGCGCTTGATCTCCCGCACCGTGTCGAATTCGACGGGGCCGTTGAACAGGCATGCGCGCGTGCGTCCGTGGACGGCGAGCGCCGCGATGCCGGAATCCTCGGCGATCCTCGCGATCGCCAGCGCATTGCGCGCTCGCGGCGACGGGCCGGTGCGGATCTTGAGCGTGACCGGCACGTCGACCGCCCGCACGACCGCCGCGAGGATCGCGGCCACCAGCGGTTCGTTCGCGAGCAACGCCGATCCCGCGGCGGCATTGCACACCTTCTTCGCCGGGCATCCCATGTTGATGTCGATGATCTGGGCGCCGCGGTCGACGTTGTAGCGCGCCGCATCCGCGAGCAGCGCCGGATCCGCGCCGGCGATCTGCACGGCGATCGGGGCGACCTCGCCCTCGTGGTCGGTGCGCCGCCGCGACTTGTCCGTCCCCCACAGGCGGGGGTTCGCGGCCACCATCTCCGACACCGCATAGCCTGCGCCGAGCCGCTTGCACAGCATGCGAAACGGACGATCGGTCACGCCCGCCATCGGCGCGACGGCGAGATTGTTCGGCAGGGAATGGCCACCGATGCGCACGGCCTGGGCTATCGACTTCGAGGGAAAGGGGGTCGAATTATACCGACAATCGCGCGATGTCGAACGCCGTTCGGCGGGATGCACCCGATGACGTTGGGTCCGGCGAATTCCGTCAATGGATTCCGAACAGCATCGCGCGCGTGAAGGCGCGCTTGGCGAACGGCAGCGCATCGAGCAGCATCAGGCCGACGCCGCGCGGCGCCGACAGCCACGGCCGGTCGTTGCCGAACAGCTGCACGAGCCCGTGCGTGAACGCGATGCCTGCCCGCCGGTCGAGGCCGCGCGCGCGCCGGTAGCGCGCGAGCATGGCAGCGTTACCGATGTCGTCGCGGGGCGTCGCCAGTATGGCCTGCGCGAGTTCCCAGGCATCGCGCAGGCCGAGATTGAAACCCTGGCCCGCGATCGGGTGCAGCGCCTGTGCCGCGTTGCCGATCACGGCGATGCGTGTCGCGGTGGTTTCGGTCGCGAATTCGAGTGCCAGCGGAAAGCTGCGCCGATCGGCGACGCCGGTGAATCCGCCGGCGCGGCCGCCGAAACGCGCCGCCAGCTCGGCGAGGAATTCCGCGTCCGGCAGGTCCCGTACGCGCGCGGCGCGTTCGGGCGCCTGCGTCCACACCAGCGCGTAGTGGTCGCGCTCGGGAAGCAGCGCGATCGGCCCGTCGGGCGTGAAGCGCTCGTAGGCAATGCCCTCGTGCGGCCGCGACAGGGCGATCGACGCGATCAGCGCCACCTGCCCGTAGTCATGGCGCCGGCGCGCGGTGCCCATGACGTTCGACCCCGCGCCGTCCGCGACGACAGCGAGCCGCGCGTGGAGCGCGTCCCCGGGCGCGTCCCCGATTCCGATCGTCGCCTCGACGGCCGAGCCGTCGACGCTTCGCGCGGCCGCGCCATGGCGCATCTCTACGCGCGTCGCCTGCAGCGCGACATCCAGCGCAGCCTGCAGCGCCCGGTACGAGACGACGTAACCGAGCGCAGGCAGCCCCTGCTCGCGCGCGTCGAGGGTCAGCGCACCGAAGCCGCGTGCCTGCGAGACGTCGATCGTGACGATCGGCGTGACCGCACCGTCGGTTGCGGCGAGCGCCGACCACACGCCCAGGCGCTCGAACACCAGCCGCGCGCCGTGCGACAAGGCAAGCGAGCGATCCGCCCGTGCCGCCTCGCCCGGCGCGCGCGGATCGACGACGACGACGTCGAGATCCGCGCCGGCGAGCGCCAGCGCGAGCGTCGCGCCGACCGGTCCGGCGCCGACGATCGCGACGTCGTGCGTCATCCCCGGGAGGAGAGCGATCGGCAGGCCGCTTCGACGTCGGCCACCAACTTGGGCGAGGCCTGCGTCAGGTTCTCGACACCTGCGGCGGTCACCAGGACGTCGTCCTCGATGCGCACGCCGATGTTCCAGAACGGCTCGGGCACGTTGGCGGCGGGCCGGATGTACGCGCCGGGCTCGACGGTCAGCACCATGCCCGGAGCGAGGCGAACCGACTCGCCCTTGCGCTGGTAGAGCCCGGCGTCGTGCACGTCCATGCCGAGCCAGTGACCGGCACGATGCATGTAGAACTGCTTGTAGCTGCCGCTCTCCAGCACCGCGTCCAGCGATCCCTCGCACAGGCCGAGATCGATGAATCCCTGTGCCAGCACGCGCTCGGCGACGCGGTGGTAGTCGTGGAACGGGACCCCGGGCGCGATCGCCTCGATGCACGCAAGCTGCGCTGCGAGCACCAGCTCGTAGACCGCCTTCTGCGGCCCGGTGAAGGCCCCGTTGACCGGAAACGTGCGGGTGATGTCCGAGGCGTAACCCTGGTACTCGCAGCCCGCGTCGATAAGCAGCAGGTCGCCGCTCTGCATCTGGCGGTTGTTGTCGCGGTAATGCAGCACGCAGGCGTTGGGACCCGACGCGACGATCGACGAATACGCGACCGACTGGGCCCCGCTCTTCAGGAACTCGTGCATCAGTTCCGCTTCGACCTCGTATTCGAACGTCCCCGGCCGGGTACTCGCCATCGCGCGTGCGTGGGCGCCGCTCGAGATCGCGCAGGCGCGACGCATCAGCCCGATCTCGTGGTCGTCCTTCACGAGGCGCATCGAATCGAGGGCCGCCCGGATGTCGACGACCTCCTCCGGTGCCGAGACTCCGGTCCGGATGCGGCTGCGGACCTCGTTCAGCAGGTCGGCGACCTGGCGGTCCCAGTCACCGAACAGGCCCAGGGGGGTGAACAGCGCCGGCTGGTCGGAAGCGATCTCGGGGAGCTTCGATTTCAAGGCGGAAATCGGATGCGCCTCGTCGAATCCGAAGATCTCGCGGGCGGCATCGGGACCGTAGCGAAAGCCGTCCCAGATCTCGCGCTC
>DATGDG010000124.1:0-3406 GCA_035311025.1 Casimicrobiaceae bacterium | reverse complement strand
CGTGGTCGTCCTGTCGCAGACGCTGCAGGCGATGCGCCGTGTCGAGGCGATCGTCGCGGAGATGCTACGCGTCGGACGCGAGGCGATCGTCACGTTCCCCAATTTCGGCCACTGGTCGCACCGGCTGCAGATCCTGCGCGGCCACATGCCGGTGTCGTCGTCGCTGCCCTACCAGTGGTACGACACCCCGAACATCCACCTGTGCACGGTCGCCGACTTCGACGCATTCCTCCGGGAGCGCCGCTACCGGATCGTCGACCGCGTGGTCCTGGCCGGTGGCCGCCCGGCCAGCTTCGCCCCCAATCTGACCGGCGAGCTCGCCATCTACCGTTTCCGCAAGGGATGAGCGCGGCGGACCGCCCCGGGGGCGAATCGCCGGCGGCGCAGCACGCAGGTCGTCCTGCCGCCGCCGAATCCTGGCGCCAGGCGCTGCTCAACCGGCGGATGCTGATCTGCGTCTTCACCGGTTTTTCCTCGGGCATGCCGCTGTACCTGCTGATCAACCTGCTGCCGGCGTGGCTGCGCACCGAGGGCGTCGACCTCGCGACCATCGGCTTCTTTGCGCTGATCCAGCTGCCCTATACCTGGAAGTTCATGTGGGCGCCGTTGCTCGACCGCTTCGCGCTGCCGGCGCTGGGCCGCCGCCGCGGCTGGATGCTGGCAACGCAGGTCGCGCTGCTCGCGACGATCCCGCTGTTCGGCATGCTCCATCCGCAGCGCGACATCTGGTCGATCGTCGCGCTGTCGACGGCGGTCGCCCTGTTCTCCGCGAGCCAGGACATCGTGCTCGACGCCTTCCGCCGCGAGATCCTGCCCGACGCCGAGCTCGGGCTGGGCACCTCGATCCACGTCAATGCCTACCGGATCTCCAGCCTCGTTCCCGGCGCGCTGGCGCTGATCCTCGCCGACCGGATGCCCTGGTCCGGCGTCTACGCGATTACCGCGCTGTTCATGCTGCCCGGCATCGGCCTCGCATTGTTCGCCCGCGAGCCGGCGCTGGCCGGGGGCAGGCCGCTCACGCTGCGCGAGGCGGTCGTCGAGCCGTTCCACGAGTTCGTCACGCGCAACGGGGCGGGCGCCGCGCTGCTGGTGCTCGCCTTCATCTTCCTCTACAAGCTCGGCGACAGCATGGCCACCGCGCTGGCCACCCCGTTCTACCTCGACATGGGTTTCACCAAGACCGACATCGGCCTGGTCGCGAAGAACGCGGGGCTGTGGCCCAGCGTGTTCGGCGGCCTGCTGGGCGGGCTGTGGATGGTCAGGCTCGGGATCAACCGCGCCCTGTGGCTGTTCGGGATCGTGCAGGTCGTGTCGATCCTCGGCTACGCCTGGCTCGCCTGGGTGCACCGTCCCGACCTGTGGACGCTCGGGTGGGTGATCGGCTTCGAGGCGCTCGGGGTCGGGCTGGGCACCGCGGCATTCACCGCGTTCATCGCGCGCGCCACCGACCCGCGCTACACCGCGACGCAGTTCGCGCTGTTCACGAGCCTCGCCGCGGTTCCCCGGACCATCGTCAACGCCTCGACCGGGTGGATCGTCGAGAACACCGGCTGGCTCGATTTCTTCCTGCTGTGCACGCTGCTCGCCCTGCCGGGAATGGCACTGCTCTTGCATGTCGCGCCGTGGGGCGCGGACGTCCCGAAGAAGGCAGAAAAGGCATAGCATCGATCAACGCCGGCAACGGTGTGCCCGCGCCGTCGCCGCAATTCGCCCGAACGACGCCACGATGGACCGAAAGAAATTCAGCGCGATCGCGCATCGCGACCACGATTACTGCAACCCGGTGTCGGCGGCGAAGGTCGAGCGCCTGCTCGACCTGCTCCCGCTCGATACGTCGTCGCGCGTGCTCGACCTCGGCTGCGGACGCGCCGAGCTGTGCCTGCGCATCATCGAGCGGTTCGGATCGATGGCGGTCGCGATCGACCATTCTTCGGCGATGCTCGACGCGGCGCGCGAACGCGCCGAGTGGACGGGCGCGCTGGGCAGGCTGCACCTCGACAACGTCGACATCGCGGATTTCGCCGCCGACCCGGAGACCTTCCACCTGTCGGTGATGCTGGGCGCCGGCGGCATCGAAGGCGGGATGGCCGGCATCTGCAACCGGCTGCGGACCTGGACCAAGGCGGGCGGCTATGTCCTGGTCGGAGAGGGCTACTGGCGACGGCGACCGCATCCCCGCTACCTGGCGTTCCTGGGCAGCGAGCCGCGTTACCTCGATCACGCCGGCAACGTGAAGGCGGGGATCGACGCGGGGCTCATCCCGGTGCACGCGATGACGGCATCGGAAGACGAGTGGGACGAGTACGAATGGAAATACTCGCGCTCGATCGAACGCTATGCCGGCGAGCAGCCCGACGACCCGGACGTTCCCGACATGCTCGACCGCGTGCGTCGCTGGCGCGACGCCTATTTGCGCTGGGGCCGCGACACGCTGGGCTTCGGCCTGTACCTGTTCTACCGGCCGGGGCCCCACGCCGGCTGACCGCGGCAGCGGTTGCTCTAGCGGTTCAGGGAATGGCCTCGAGCGCTTCGGCGAGTTCCAGCCATTCGGATTCCAGCCGCGCCAGCGTGAACGTCAGGTCGCCCTGGCGCGCCAGCGCGGCGACGAGCTGCGGCCTGGCTTCCTCGGTGTACGCGTCGGGCGAGGCGAGCCACGCGTCGAGCGAGCGTTTCTCCTCGCCGAGGGTCTCCATCTCGCGCTCGAGCACCGCCTGCTTCGCGACCAGCGGCTTGCGCTGGTCGGAGCGTTTCTGGCGCGCCAGCGCTTCCTCGCGTTTCTGGGCGCGGCGATCGACCGGTGCCTTCGGCGCCTCGGCCGTGCCGTCCGCGATCCCGGCGCTGCGGCGGTCGCGACTCAGGACCCAGGCCTTGTAATCGTCGAGATCGCCGTCGAATGGCGTGACGGCCCCGTCGGCGACCAGCCACAGCTCGTCGGCGGTCGCGCGCAGCAGGTGCCGATCGTGGGCGACGACGATCAGCGCACCGCCGTAGTCCTGCAGCGCCTCGGTCAGCGCTTCACGCATCTCGATGTCGAGGTGGTTCGTCGGCTCGTCGAGCAGCAGCAGGTTGGGGCGCGCTCGGACGATCAGCGCCAGCGCGAGCCGGGCCTTCTCGCCGCCCGAGAATCGTCCGACGTTCGAGGTCGCCATGTCGCCGCGGAAATCGAAGCCCCCGAGATAGTCGCGCAATTCCTGCTCCCGGGTGTCCGGCTCCAGCCTGCGCAGGTGCCAGAGCGGGGTCTCCCCGCTTCGCAGCTGCTCGACCTGGTGCTGCGCGAAATAGCCCAGCCGAAGGCCCTGCGCGGCGAAGCGCTCGCCCGAAACCAGCGGCAGCGTGCCGGCCAGCGACTTCAGCAGCGTCGACTTGCCCGCGCCATTGGCCCCGAGCAGGCCGATGCGCGATCCGG
>DATGDG010000123.1:0-3936 GCA_035311025.1 Casimicrobiaceae bacterium | reverse complement strand
CATGATGCTGGCGATCGGACGCGGCGCCCAGTTCATGGTCGACCAGTCGATCGCGTCGATGGGGAGCAACCTGTTCGTCATCCTTTCGGGATCGACCACTTCGGGCGGCTTGCGCCTGGGCACCGGCGCGGTTCCCACCCTCACGACCGGCGACGCCGACGCCATCTCCGAGTTGCCCTCGGTCGCGGCCGTCGCGCCGGTCGCCCCCGGCGGCGCCCAGCTCGTCGCCGGCTCGGCGAACTGGAGCACCCAGGTCATGGGGACGACGCCCGCGTATCTCGACGTGCGCGACTGGGGAGTTTCCGCCGGATCGGCGTTCACCGACGCGGACGTGCGCTCGCAGACCCGCGTCGCTCTGCTGGGACAGACCGTCGCGAGGAACCTGTTCGGCGACGACGACGCGGTCGGCAAGACGATCAGGATCAAGAGCAGCCCCTTCACCGTGATCGGCGTCCTTTCTCCCAAGGGCCAGAGCTTGAATGGGCAGGATCAGGACGACACCGTCCTGATCCCGGTGACGACCGCGCAACGCAAGGTCTTCGGCAGCCAGTTCCCCGGCAGCGTTCGCTTCATCATGGCCCAGGCGACCTCGGCGGAAGCGATGCCGACCGCCGAACGCGAGATGGCGCAGCTGCTGCGCCAGCGCCACCACCTCCCCGATCGGGCCGACAATGATTTCGACATCCGCAACCTGACGGCCCTCGCCAATGCAGCGGCCCAGACGGCCCGCGTGATGTCGATCATGCTGGGGGCGATCGCGTCGGTGTCGCTGGTCGTCGGCGGCATCGGCATCATGAACATCATGCTCGTCTCCGTCACCGAACGGACCCGCGAAATCGGCATCCGCATCGCGATCGGGGCGCGGCAACGGGACATCCTCGCGCAGTTCCTGCTCGAGGCGATCATGATCTCGCTGATCGGATGCATCGTCGGCGTGGTGCTCGGCGTCGGCGCCGCCGTGGCGGCCAACCTCCTCGCGGGCATTGCCGTGGTGATCACCGGTGCCGCAGTGCTGCTCGCCTTCGGCGTCGCGGCCGCAGTGGGCGTGTTCTTCGGCTTCTACCCGGCAAACAAGGGGGCCAGGATGAAGCCCATCGAGGCGCTCCGCTACCAGTGAGGGCATATTGCCCGGGCCTCGCCCGCGCCCCGCCGCCTGCCACCGGTTTCCGACAGCCGGCACAGCGCACAGCCCGTGGCCGGGAATATTCTGATTGACGCCGGGCGCACTTTGGCAATAATCCCGGTGTCCGGCACCCTGGTACGCCGCCGCCGGAGGCGCGCGGCCGGCGCGATGAACAACAACAACCCGAGGGATGACGCGCTGCGAACGGCGCAACCACGGCAATGCCCTCCAACGTCATCCAGCTTCCGACGGGACCGCACTGGCGCGTGCTGATCGGGCATCGACGCAGCGAGGTCCGCCACGTCCTGCGAACGCTGATCGAGACGGACAGCATCGCGGTCGTGGAGGTGGCCGACGGCGAGCGCGCGCTGGCGGAGTTGGAGTACGTGCGGTTCGACCTGCTGGTCCTGGAACTGGATTTGCCGTTGAAGGACGGCATAACCGTGATGCAGCTGCACCGGCTGCTGCTTGCGCACGAGAGCATCCGCGTCGAGCCGCCGGCGGTCATCCTGACGCTGGCAACCGAGGTCCGCGGGAACGCGACGCTGATCGATCACCTGCGCAGCCTCGGCGTCGCAGATGTCATCGACGACGCACCGCGGCGCGAGGTCGCGGGCCTGGTCGAGCAGATCCTGCACGCGCGCGCTGCGCAGCACGCAGCCGGCAAGCCGGCCGCCGCCTGAGGGGCATCGGGCAGCCTTCGGGGGAAGCAAGCGATCCGATGCCGGATGCAACGGGCCCGGCCCCGGGCCGGTATCATGCCCCGGTACCGATGGACCTGACCGCCGTTTCGCTTTCGCCCGCATGGACCCTGGCCGGATGGGCCGTCGGCGTCCCGGTCCTGCTGTGGACCTTGCGCACGGCGCCGTGGTCGCGGCTCGCCGACGGCCAGCTCGTCCACGTCTTCGGCGCCGCGATCGTCTGCGAGATCGTGCTGTGGACGCTCAGGGCGACCATCGGCGGGGCTTTTACGTTCCATCTCCTCGGGGTGACGGGGTTCACCCTCGCGGTCGGACCGCAGCTCGCGCTGATCGGGTCGGCGATCGCGGTGCCACTCCAGATCGCCGTGCACGGCGGCAGGTGGGAGAACGCAGGTATCGGCTTCGTCACGATGGCGGCGATACCGGTGGCCGTCGCGTGGACGGTGCACCGGTCCGCGCAGCGCCGGCTGCCCCCCAACTTCTTCGTCTACATCTTCGTCGGCGCATTCTTCGGTGCGGCGGCGGCATTGGCTGCAGGCAGTCTCGTGGCAGCCGTCGCCCTTGCCTTCGGCACCGGCTTGCCGGCGCAGCTGGTGTTCGGCGAATACGTGCCCTACCTGCTCTTCCTCGCGTGGGGGGAAGCGATGCTGACCGGCATGGTCGTCACGGTTCTGGTCGTCTACCGCCCGCAGTGGATCGTCACCTTCGACGACTCGCGCTACTTGAATGGTCGCTGATCCCGCACCACGCCCATCGCCCGCGTTCAGACAGGAGTGCAGAATGCTAGCTGCCCACTACGAGCGTACCGGCCCTGCCCGGGAGGTGCTTCAGGTGTCGGTGCTGCCGGATCCCGCCCCCGCGGCCGGCGAAGTCCTGGTTCGTCTGCGCTGGTCGGGGGTCAATCCGTCCGACGTCAAGTCGCGCGGGGGATTGCGCACGACCGCGTTGCCGTTCCCCCGCATCGTTCCCCACAGTGACGGGATGGGCGTCATCGAAGCCGTGGGTCCAGGGGTCGATCCGTCCCGCGTCGGACAGCGCGTCTGGGTGTGGAACGCCGCCTGGGAGCGTCCTTCGGGGACGGCCGCGCAGCTCGTCGCGTTGCCGCAACGCCAGGCGCTGGCGCTGCCGCCGGACGTCAGCGACGAAGTCGGTGCCTGCCTCGGAATCCCCGCTCTGACCGCGTTGCACGCGGTCCTCGTCGATGGCGGCGTCGAAGACAAATCGGTTCTGGTCGCGGGTGGCGCCGGGGCGGTCGGACACTACGCGGTTCAGTTCGCCAGGCAACTCGGAGCGAGACAGGTCCTGTCGACCGTCAGCAGCGCGCACAAGGCCGCGTTGGCCGTCGCGGCCGGGGCGGATGGAGTGGCGAACTACCGGAATGACGACGTGCGCGCCTGGATTCGCGATCGCACCGATGGCCGCGGTGTCGATCGCATCATCGAGGTGGACATCGCAGCCAACGGCTCGCTGGATGTCGATGTGCTGCGCAAAAGCGGCGACTGCGTCGTCTACGGCTCGGGACACCGCGAATTCAACCTTCCGTTCTTTCCAATGATTTCGAAACACGCCCGGCTGCGCTTCTTCATCGTCTACACCCTCGACGATGCCGATCGCCAGCACGAGCTGGCGATACTCGGCGATTTCCTTCGACGTGGACAGCTTTCGCACAATATCGCGGCGCGCCTGCCAATGGCAGACATCGCCGCAGCCCACGAGCTGGTCGAGTCGGGAAGCGCAGTCGGTAACGTCGTCCTGCAGATTCCCTAGACCAGCTTGCCGATCCTGGCATGGTCGACCGGCGCGCGTTCGCGATCGCGCTGCGCCGGGCCGGCGCGGCAACGGTTGTCGCATGCAGCACGGCCTCGCTCTCCTCTGGCTTGCCCGGCTTGCTCACCTTTCGAGCTTCAGCTTGATGTACTCCCCGATCAGGATCGCAGTCGGATAGGAAACCTCCTCTTCCGTCTGGGCATGCAGAATCAGCTTCTCGGCGAACCGGACGTATTCGGTCCTGTTTTCTCGCTTCGCCACATCGGCGAGTTCCCTGAGCGCGGCGACGATGCTCCCGTGCTCTCTGAGCATCTCGGGAAGCTCGGCCTTCAGCCTGTCGGTCAT
>DATGDG010000122.1:0-2719 GCA_035311025.1 Casimicrobiaceae bacterium | reverse complement strand
GTCGGCCCGGCTTTCCGGGCGATCGTCGTGCGCGAGACCGAGCTGCCGCTCGCCGATGCCGTCGCCACCTATCTGTTCAACAGCCAGCTGATCGAGCGGCCGGATGGCCGCTTCCTGCTGGCGGCGTCGGCGGAATGCAGGGCGCACCGTGCAGCGTCGGAGGTGCTCGACCGCCTGATGTCCGGCGGCGGCCCGGTGGCCGAAGTCCTGGCATTCGATCTGCGCCAGAGCATGCGCAACGGAGGCGGCCCCGCCTGCCTGCGGCTTCGGGTCCCGCTCACACCGGCCGAGCATGCAGCGATCCGCGGGCGCGTGGTCCTCGACGACAGACTTGCGACGGCCCTCGAGGCCTGGATCAGGCGGCACTACCGCGACCGTCTCGACCCCACCGACCTGCGCGATCCCGCGCTGCTCGACGAATCGCGCCGCGCGCTGGACGAACTCACCCGACTGCTGGAGCTGCCGTCGGTCTACCCGTTCCAGCTCGACGGCCCCTCCGCCTGAAACGAACGCTGCCGCAGCGCCGGCGGCGTCCTGCCGCGCTTCACTCGACGGCAACCGCCGGCAGGCCCCGGTGCCTGCGCACCGGCGACCAGCGCATTGCGCCCATCGTCAGCGCGAGACCCAGGCCTCCGATCACCCACAGCGTCGGGCGCAATCCGATGACGGTGGCCAGCGCACCGCCCGCGAGCGACCCCAGCGGCGCCGCGGCCACGGCGAGAAAGCGCATGGTCGCCGTCATCCGTCCGAGCAGGTGATCCGGCGTCAGAGCCTGCCGCAGCGACAGGTAGTTGATCGCGTAGATGACCGCGCCGAAATCGAACAGCAGCATGCATAAGCCCAGGAGCGCCGTCGCGACACTCGGCGACCCGTCGATCAGCCCGAATCCCTGCCAGCCCAGCGCGGTCAGGAACAGGCCGTGCACGATCACCGGCCCCATGCCGAAACGCCGCGACACGCGCTCGGCGGCGCTTGCCGCGATCACGCAGCCGAGGCCCCCCGCCATGTAGGCGAGCCCGATCGCACCCGCCGACAGCCCGAGCACGCGCGTGGCGAACAGGATCAGCACCGCCATCTGCATCTGATGCAGGACCTGCCAGGCCGCGGCAAGCAGCGCCAGCGAGCGCAGCGTCCGGTTGTGCCAGACCAGCGCCAGCCCTTCGCCGATCTCCGCCCCCACCGATTGCCGCACCACCGGCGCGGGAACGTCGTTGCGCACCCGCAGCGAGCGCAGCATCAATGCAGACGCGAAGAAACCGAGGGCGTCCAGCGCGATCGCGAAAGGCGCGGTCAGCGCCTGGATCAGCAGGCCCGCGATGCCGGGTCCCACCAGCGCCGAGGACGTCTCGCCGAGCGTGATCTTGGCGTTCGCCTCGACCAGGCGCGTGCGTCCCGCCATCTGCGCGATCAGCACCTGGTAGGCCGCGCCTCCGATGACGTTTTGCACGCCGCAGAAGAAGCCGACGGCGTAGAGCACGTCGATCGACAGCACGCCGCGCCACGCGCACCACGGGATCATCGACAGCGCGATGCCGCGCGACAGGTCGGAAACGACGACGACCGGGAGCTTGCGGACGCGGTCGAGCAGGACGCCGGCGTGCAGCGACACCAGCGCGAACGGAAGCGTCTCCAGCGCGACGAGGACCCCCATCTGCAGCGGCGTCGCGTGCAGCAGCAGCGCCGCGGTCAGTGGCAGGGCGAGGTTGGTGATCTGGGCGCCGAACGACGTCATCGTCAGCGACAGCCAGAGCCTTCGGAAATCGGGCGAGCGCCACAGGCCTCGGAAGCGCCTGCGGACAAGTCGTGCGACTCTTTCGAACGAGTTCATGTTCTTCTTCCCGGCCGCGCCAACAGGCGCACGCCTCCGATCGATGCAATCGGCGGAAGCTTCGGGAGGGATGGCTGCCCTGGATCTTCGGATTCCGCCGTTCCCGGCGGACGTCCGTGCCGGGGCTAGTGCTGCAGGTGGTGCTCGAGCGGGCGCACGCTGCCGATGCCCGCCTGCGCCGGTCGATCGACGTGCCCGCCGCCGACGGCCCATCCCGACCACGCGCGCAGGGCCCGCGCGAAGCGGATCGCGCTGGCGAGGGGCATGGGCAGGGCGTTCATGGCAGTGTCATCGTGATGGACGTGCGAACCTGTTTCAATGTTACGCAAGGGACCGCGGCGCGGCAATGCGAATACTCCGCGCGAGCCCGTCGATCGCGCCGACTGTCGCGCCGGCGCGACGCTGCAGCGGCCAGCGACGCCAGTCATCGGTGCGTCGGTCAGCGGGTCGAACGTCCGTGCCTCGGTCAGCGAGCGCGCAGCCATGCCCCGCTCGCTGCCCCGGACAGGTCGGTGCCGGTTCGACACGTGCCCGTCGGGGTCAACCCCGCGTCGATCCACGCCGCCGCGCGCCTCGAGGAGATACGTGCAGGCCCGGCGAATCACCGCGCTGCGACCCGAGTCCTGTCGACATCGAGGTACATCCAGGGATTCTCCCAGTACGCGTTCTTCTTGTAGCCGCGCACCCAAGGCTGCACCAGGGTGTTCTCGATCGTGTAGACGTTGAGGTCCCACGGGTCGTACGCTCCGACGAGCTCCGACATCTTCCGATAGACCCCGTTGCGCTCGGGGCCGTCGGGCAGCGTCCGCGACTTGCGATAGAGCGCGTTGTAGGCGGGCAGATCGAAGCGCGAATAGTTCGTCTGCCCGATGTTGCCGCCGTAGAGCAACT
>DATGDG010000121.1:0-2660 GCA_035311025.1 Casimicrobiaceae bacterium | reverse complement strand
GATCGCGCAGGCCAAAGCCAATGCGCGGTTCCATTACGGCTTGGGACAGGCGTTCTATCGCCCATGGCTCGACCGGGTCGGCATGCTCTACACCTGTGCGTACTGGCGCGAGGGAACGAAGACCCTCGAGGAAGCGCAGGTCAACAAGATGGACCACGTCTGCCGCAAGGTCCGTCTCTCCCCCGGCGAGACCTTCGTCGACATCGGCTGCGGCTGGGGCGGATTGCTGTTCCACGCCTGGGAGCGCTACGGCGCGCTGGGGACGGGCATCAACACGACGACCGAGCAGGTCGACGAACTGCGCGCCGAGCTCGCGGAGCGCAGCCTCACGGACCGGATCAACGTCGTCGAGTGCGATTTCCGCGAGATTCCCGGCCAGTACGACAAGCTGCTGTCGGTCGGCACGCTCGAGCACGCAGGGCGGGACCAGGTGCACGAGGTGATCCGCGCCCATGCCGACGCGCTGAAGCCCGGGGGGCTGGGCGTCATCCATTTCATCGGCCACGTCGGCATCCGCGACACCGAGTTCTACATCCGCAAGCACATCTTCCCGGGCGGCTGGATACCGAGCCTCGCTGAAGCGATCACCGCAATGGAAGACTGCGGGCTGGAGGTTCTCGACGTCGAGAACCTGCGGCGCCACTACGCGCTGACGCTCGACTGCTGGGCCGAACGGTTCGACGCCGAATGGGACGCGATATCGGCGCTCGATCCCGCCCGGTTCAACGAGCGTTTCCGGCGCATCTGGCGGACCTACCTGTGGTCCTGCGCGGAGATGTTCCGTTCGCCCAACAGCCGCACCTTCCTTTTCCAGGTGACGGTCAGCAAGGGCAACGTCGGGCCCGACCATCCGATGAGCCGCGGGTACCTGTATCGGCCCGAGGGATGACGACCTACGCCGAGAAGAAGGCGCAACTCGAATCCCTGCTCGCCGCCGCCGGCGGCGCCAACGGCCTCAGCGTCAGGAAATCCACGTCGAACCTGTTCCGCGACCGCGATGCGGACGGGAGACGGCGCATCGACCTCTCGCATTTCAACCGTGTGGTGAGCGTCGACGCCGCGATGGGCGTCGTCGAGGCCGAGGGCATGACGACTTACGAGGCCCTCGCCGACGCGACGCTTGCCGACGGCAGCGTCCCCGCGGTCGTGCCGCAGCTGAAGTCGATCACCCTGGGTGGTGCAGTGGCCGGGGTCGGCATCGAGTCCTCGTCGTTCCTGCACGGCCTCGTGCACGACACGATCACCTCGATCGACGTGCTGACCGGCGAGGGGCGCATCGTCACCTGCACGGCGGACAACGAGCACCGCGACCTGTTCCACGGCTTCGCGAATTCCTACGGGACGCTGGGCTACGCCCTGAAGCTGTCCGCACGCACGGTGCCCGCGAAGCGCTGCGTCGAACTGCGCCACGAGCGCCACGGCGACCCGGCCGCGTATTTCGAGCGCGTGGGCCGGCTTTGCGCCGATGGCGGACTCGACTACCTCGACGGCGTGGTCTTTGCGCCGGGCGAGCTCTACCTGACGCTGGGCCGCTTCGTCGACGATGCGCCGCAGGTCAGCGACTACGGATACCAGCGCATCTACTACCGCTCGATCCGCGAGCGGTCGAGCGACGCGCTGACCACGCGCGACTACCTGTGGCGCTGGGACACCGACTGGTTCTGGTGCTCGAAGAACGTCGGGGCGCAGCATCCGCTGATCCGGCGGCTGCTCGGCCGCAAGCGCCTGAACTCGATCACCTACCAGAAGATCATGCGCTGGAACGCCCGCCATGGCGTCACGCGCGCATGGAACCGCATCCGCGGCATCCATGCCGAGTCGGTGATCCAGGACGTCGACATCCCGATCGGGCGCGCTGCGGAGTTTCTCGCGTTCCTCCACGCGGAGGTCGGCATCCTGCCGATCTGGATCTGCCCGATCCGGGCGCCGGACTCGGCGCAGCGCGCGACCCTCTATCCGCTCGCGCCGGGATCGCCTTCGGTCAATTTCGGCTTCTGGGACGTCGTCTCGTCACGCGAATCGCGTCCCCCGGGCCACGTCAACCGGGCGATCGAGCGCAAGGTCACGGCGCTGGGCGGCGTCAAGTCGCTGTACTCGGATTCGTATTTCACCGAGGACGAGTTCTGGGCGATCTACGATCGCGACGCCTATGTCGCGCTGAAGCGCAGGTACGACCCCGAGGGCCTGCTGGGCGACCTCTACGCCAAGTGCGTCCGCCACGCCTAGCGCGGCCGCGCTAGTGCGACATCAGCACCGGTACCGTCATCGACTCGAACATCGTCCGGGTGACGCCCCCGAGGATCAGCTCGCGGGAACGCGAATGGGCGTAGCCCCCCATGACGATCAGGTCGGACCCGAGGTCGGCGGCCTGCGACAGCAGGCGCTCCCCGCCCTCGATCGGGTCCCCGTCGAAACGCTTGAACCCGGCTTCGATGCCGTGCGCACGAAGGTAGACCGCGAGCCGCGGCTGTGCCATCGCGATCGCTTCGGCGTCGGCAGGCTCCCGCGCAAGTGACACGACGACGACCTGCTTCGCGGTCTCCAGGATCGGCAGCGCGTCGCGGACTGCACGCGCGGCCTCGCGCCCCCCGTTCCAGGCGACGAGGACGTTGCTGCCCAGATCGGCGCCGGCGCCCGTGTAGGGCACGAACACCGAGGGG
>DATGDG010000120.1:0-2823 GCA_035311025.1 Casimicrobiaceae bacterium | reverse complement strand
CACGCGCGAGCATCAGCCGCCGCTTCATGCCGCCGGACAGGGTGCGGATCTGTGCCCGCGCCTTGGCGGCCAGTCCCGCGAATTCGAGCAGGCGCGGAATGCGCGCGTCGATGACCTGCCGCGGCAGCCTGAAATAGCCGCCGTAGATGACGAGGTTCTCGGTCACCGTGAAGTCAGGATCGAGGCTGTCGATCTGCGGCACGACGCCGACGCGCACGCGGGCTTCACGCGCCGCTGCGGGAACCGGTTGCCCGCACAATTCGATCGACCCCGCATCCGGGTCGATCAGGCCCAGGCAGCAGCGCAGCGTGGTGGTCTTGCCCGCGCCGTTGGGGCCGAGCAGCGCGAAGCATTCGCCGCGCTCGATCGAGAAGCCCAGGCCGTGGACGACCTCGGCATTGCCGTAGCGCTTGCACAGGCCCTCGACGCGCAGCACCGGCGCGCGGTGCTGGCGCCGGGTCCCGGTCGGTGCCGACTTCGCGATCGCGGCGACCTCTGCGGCGTTCATGCGCTCGCGGCTGCCGCACGCGGCCACAGCGAGGCCACGATGCGCGCGAGCTGCGGCAGCCGGCCGTGGAAGAAATGCCCGCAACCGGGAAAGACGACGACCGGAAGCTGCAGCGGGCGCGCCCATTCGAAGACGTCGGCGAGCGGCACGACGTCGTCCTCCTCGCCGTGTACGACGATCGTCTCCTGCGGCACCGGGGCCATGGCGAAGCGCCCGACGGCGGGGCCGACGAGCACGAGCCCTTCCGCCGGGACGCGCTGGGCGACGCGCGTCTGCACGAACGAGCCGAACGAAAAACCCGCGAGCGCGACGGGCAGCTGCGCGCCGAATCGCGCGCGAACCTCGTCGAGCACGGCAAGCGCGTCGTCGGTTTCGCCGTTGCCTTCGTCGAAGGACCCCGACGACTGCCCGACGCCGCGGAAGTTGAATCGGACCGCGACGTAACCGAGGGCGAAGAAGGTCTTGGCAAGGGTCTGCACGACCTTGTTGTCAAGCGTCCCTCCCTGCAGCGGGTGCGGGTGGGCGATCAGCGCGATGCCCCGCGGCGGCGCGGGCGGAATCGCGATGACCGCCTCGATGGTTCCCGCCGGGCCCGCGAGCAGCAGCCGCTCGGTGTGGCGCGGGGTCATATGCGCAGGCGTTCGACGATCTCTCCGCCGATCACGTGCCGGTCGATGATCTCGTCGATGTCGTCCCGGTCGACGTACGTGTACCAGACTTCCTCGGGATAGACGACGATCACCGGGCCCTCGTCGCAGCGATCGAGGCAGCCGGCCTTGTTGATCCGCACCTTCCCCTTGCCGGCGAGTCCGAGTTCCTTGATGCGCTTCTTCGCGTACTGCTGCATTTCGTTGGCCCCGGACGTCGCACAGCATCGGTCCGGCGCCTCGCGCAGGTTGCAGCAGAAGAAGACGTGGTGACGGTAGTAGCTCATCGAGGCGGGGGCCGGAACAGGCGGGAGGAACCGCATTATCGCGCGTTGCCGGACATTCCCCAGCCCGGGCGCCCCGCGAGGGCGAACAGCCATCCGGCGGCGAGCAGCGGCCACGCGAGGAGCGCGCTGCGGGTCAGGCCGTTGTAGTTGAGCAGTTGCCCGTAGCGCCAGTCGAACAGCGCGACCGGGGCGCGCACCGACAAGGTCTCCGGAACGAGGATCGGGGCGAGCAGCGACGACAGCAACGCAACGGCGCAGCCCGCGACCTGCACCGGACGCGGCAGCCCGATCGCCACCGGCAGCAGCAGCGCCCCGGTGGCGATGCCGATCAGCACGCCGGGCTTGACCCACGCCTGCCACGCGGTGGGCCTCAGCAGCCACGCGCCGGCGGCACCCTTGAGCAGCAGCGCGACCACGATCAGCAGCAGCACGGCAATGCCGGCATTCGCGCGCCTGCGCAGCAGCAGCGCGACGAACAGGCCCACGCCGAGCAGATGGAACGCGCTGGCGGCCGCTTGGATCATCAGGCTCGCGCCGTCCTGCGCGGGCGCGACGGGCGGAAAGCCAGGCATGGGATCGGTGTCGAAGGTCGCCGCGAACAGGGGTATTCCCGGGTTCATCTGCGCCACGAGCCAGAGCGCGAGCAGCGCCAGCCCGACATCGCCCAGATGCCCCGGAAGGAACGCCCGGGCGCGCAGGTCGTAGAGTGCCTTGCGCGCCGGTGCATAGCCTGCCAGCCATGCGGCCAGCAGCCCGCCGGCGAGCGCCCCCGCGCTGTTCATCACCAGATCGAAGACGCTGGAGTCGCGCGGCGGGATGTAGGCCTGCAGCGTCTCCATCGCGAACGACAGCGCGGCCCCGACCGCGACGCTTTGCGCGACGCGGGCCAGCGGCTTCGCCCCGCGCCGGAACAGCGCCAGGAAGAAGCCGAACGGCGCGTAGGCCAGGACGTTCAGCGCGGCGTCGTAGCGCGTCCAGCGTGCGGGCCAGCCCGCGAACAGGAAGAAAGGCGTGCCCGGGGGCGGCGCGAGCCACGGCGTGAACGGCTCGAGCGAGGCGTAGACGATCGCGATGCCGTAGAGCACGGCGAGGACGTGCGGCAGGCGCGTGTGCCTCGGTGCAGGCGGCGGATCCATGCCCGAATCATCGCACGCGGCGCTCGGGCAGCCGCTGCTACCTTCCCGCCTTGATCTCGGTCCAGAGCTGGTTGCGCAGCCGGCGCTGCTTGATCGTCAGATCCTTCAGTTGCTCGAGCTTGGCCTGGATGTCCTTGGGCGGAAACACCGCGGGCAGCTTGAGGATCTCGGGCTTGATGTACTTGATCGCGTCCATGTTCGGGTTGCCGGAGCCGATCAGGTTCGTGAGATCCGCGGAATTGCGC
>DATGDG010000119.1:0-5378 GCA_035311025.1 Casimicrobiaceae bacterium | reverse complement strand
GAAGGAATGGATGCGGGTTGGGACGGGATCAATACGGATTGGCAATCGGCAGCTCTTCGGCCGGATAGAGCGAGATGATCCTGGCGCCTTCCGGGGTGAGGATCACTTCCTCCTCGATCCTCGCGGCGGAGATGCCGTCGGTCGCGGGGCAGTAGGTTTCCACCGCGAACACCATGCCCGCCTTGAGCTCGATCGGGTCGGTGAACGAATTGAGGCGGCTGATCAGCGGCCGTTCGTGCAGACCGAGCCCGAGACCGTGGCAGAAGTTGAGCCCGAAGGCCTCCATCTCGCTCGAGAAGCCGATCTCCTCGGCTCTCGGCAGCACTGCAGCGATCTGGTCGCTGGACATGCCGGGCTTCAGGAGCTCGATCGCGCGGTCCATCCACTCGCGTGCCTTGCGATAGGCGGTGCGCTGCGGATCGGTTGCGCGTCCGACGTTGAAAGTGCGGTAGTAGCAGGTCCGGTATCCCATGAACGACTGGATGACATCGAAGAACGCCTGGTCGCCCGGACGGATCAGGCGGTCGGTGAAGTTGTGCGGATGCGGCGAGCAGCGCTCGCCGGAGATCGAGTTGATCGCCTCGACGCAGTCGCTGCCCATCTCGTAGAGGCGGGCGGTGGCGAGTGCGACGATCTGGCTCTCCTTCACGCCGGGTTTCAGCGCCTCCGCGATGTCCTGGTACACGCCGTCGACCATCGCCGCGGCCATGTTGAGCAGCGTCAGCTCGTCGATGTTCTTGACCTCGCGCGCCTGCAGCAGCACCTGCTGGCCGTCGCGCACGTCGATCCCCATGCGCTGCAGCTCGAGCATCATCGGCGGCTCGATCACGTCCACGCCGAGCGGCATGTCGCCGACACCCTCGGCGTCGAGCAGCGACTTGATCTCCTCGGCCGCCTCGCGGAAGAGCCGGATGTCGCCGCCCACCGCGCCGCGCAGGCCCAGGAGGCCGGCGCGGCAGTGGTCGTGGTGCAGCCACGGCGCGTGGAGTCGATGGTGCTTGGCCGCCGAGCCGAAATCCCAGATGTAGGGGTCGCCATTTCCGGTCAGCAGCGAATACCGCGTCAGCTTGTCGCGCGCCCATTCGCCGATCACCGTGCTGGTCGTGTAGCGGATGTTGTGCTGGTCGAAGCACAGCAGCGCGCCGAGTCCCGATGCCGCCAGCGCGGCGCGCGTGCGGGCGAGCCGGTAGTCGTGCAGGCGGCGGAAGTTGATCCGTTCCTCGAAATCCACCTGCGTATGGCCCGGCGACTGCAGCGGCCGGTCCCAGCGGTGGTGCGGATTGATGTCGTCGGGGCGAATGATCTTCGGTTCGCCCGATTTCCTGGCCATGGCTGTTCTCCGGATTCCGGTTCGGCGCGGGCTCAGTCGGCCCTTGCGCCGAGTTGCGATGCCATCCAGTCCGCGGTCTGCGGACGGTAGCGGTAGCTGCGATTGTTCACCACGTGAGTGCCGCCGGGGATGATCGACAGCACGACCGGACCTGCGGCCTCGGCCGCCAGTCGCTGCGCGTGCCGCGGCGGCGTCAGCGTGTCCCGGTCACCCGCGACGATGTAGAGGGGGCAGGTGATCCTGGCGGCAACGCCCGCGAGCGACAGCTTGCCGGCCGCGGCGCGGGCCTCGTCCATGGTCGCGCAGCGCGCACGCACCCTGAAGGCCTCGCGCGTCAGCTCGTTGCGCTCGTCGAATCCGTCCGACCAGTCGTAGGGTCCCGACAGCGCCACGCAGGCTTTCGCGCGTTTGTCGAACGCCGCGGCGCGCGGCGCGTAGTAGCCGCCCAGGCTCACGCCCCACAGGCCGATCCGCGTGGCGTCGACATCGGGGCGGCGCTCGACCCAGTCGAGCACGGCCGCGACCGGCACCTCGTAGTCGCCGCGGATCGGCAGCTCGTATTCGGCCTCTCCCTGGCCGGGTCCGTCGAAGGCGAGCGTGGCCATGCCGCGATCGAGGAAGGTCGTCTCGTAGGCATCCATCTCCTCCTTGGCCGAGTCGAGTCCCATGATCATCACCACCAGCGGCGGGCGCGCGATGCCTTCCGGACGGCGGAGAATGCCGGCCAGCGTGGTTCCTGCGTACGGAATCTGCACCCGTTCGCCCGCGGGGCGCAGGTGGGGAAGCGCCAGCTGCCGGCACTCGATCGCCTTGCGATGGGCGCGGCGCATCGCATCGAGATCGTGGACGAACAGGAACTTGGCGAAGTGGTAGCACACGCCGGCACGGGTGAGGTGCTCGGCGGCGGTGAGGCCGCAGTCCGCGGCCAGCGCCTCGCGACCGAGCGACTCGTGGACGCCTGCGCGCGCCGACCACGCGTCGCACCACTGCTCCCAGCGGTCGATGCCGGCGGTGACTTCCTGGAAGTCGCTCATCGTCACGCCGTTGGCGACGAAGCGCGGTCCCCAGTGGGCGTTCGCGATCTCGATGCGTCTGTCCCGCGCAGCCTGCGTCTGGCCCAACCGGCTCCTCCTCGAATGCGGTCACGATGCCGTCGGAGTCTTGGCGCTCCTGCAATCGTTTGCATAGAATAGTCGGCGTCGCTGCCCGTGGCAACCCCGGGGCGCGCGGGCGAAGGGCCGGGAGGGGCGGTAGGAAATGCGCAGGAAACGGATCACCATCGAGGACGTGGCGCGCGCAGCGGGGGTGCACGCATCCACGGTGTCCCGCGCCCTGAGCCCCGGCAAGCGGGCGTTGGTCACCGGCGAGGTCGCTGCACGCGTCGCGGCCACCGCGCGCCGCCTCCGTTACACGCCCGATCCGGTCGCCGCCGGCCTGCGCACCCGCCGCTCGGCCACCGTCGGCGTGCTCATCCCCGACATCGCGAACCCGCTGTTCCCGCCGATCCTGCGAGGCATCGAGGCCGCGCTCGCCGAGGCCGGCTACACCGCGATCATCGCCAACACCGACGGCGATCCGCTGCGGGCAGTCGCAGCGCTCGAACGCCTGGCGGCGCGACGCGCCGACGGCATCATCCTCGCCACGGTGACCCGCCGCGATCCGCTCCTCGATCGGTGCCGCAGGCTGGGGCTGCCGGTGGTGCTGGTGAATCGCAGCGCCGACGGCGGCACCACGTCGGCAGTGATCACCGACGACGAAGCGGGCGCGGCGCTTGCGGTCAGGCACCTCGCCGAGCTCGGGCATCGCGCCATCGGGCACGTTGCCGGTCCGCGCCGGATGTCGACCGGGGCGGGTCGCCGCAGCGGATTCGTCGCCGCGCTGCGGACCCTCGGCGCCGCCAGCCAGCCGCCGCCGATCGCGGAGGCGGAGAGCTACGAGATCGGCGCCGGGGCCCGCGCCGCAGCGGCGCTGCTCGCCACGCATCCTCGCATCACCGCGATCGTCGCCGCCAACGATCTGCTGGCGCTCGGCTGTTACGACGAGGCCAAGCGCCGCGGCCTCGCCTGTCCCCGCGACATCTCGATCACCGGCTTCAACGACATGCCGTTCGCCGACCGCTTCGATCCGCCGCTCACCACCGTCCGCATCCCGCAACGTGCGATGGGCGCCGAAGCGGCGCGGCTGCTGCTCGCCGAGATCGAGAATCCGCGCTCGCCCAAGCGCGAGATCAAGCTGCAGCCTGAGCTCGTGGTGCGCGGTTCGACGGCGCGGCCCCGCTCCGCATCGCGCAAGGCGTCACGCCGCCCGCGCTGACGACGCCCCGAACGCCTTCGCGTGCAGGCCGAGGTCGACGTAGCGCCAGGGATCGTCGAGGTGCTTCTGCGGCCGGCCGAACTTGCTGCGCAGCGCGAGCACCGTGGCGATCCCCGGGAGGTCCAGCGCGAGATCGCGGAACATTCCACCTTGTGGCGCGAGCAGCAGGTCGCAGGATTCGCGGGCGAGCGCCGGCGTCATGTCAGGGATGTGCGAGCGGAGCAGCGCTTCGGCGACCACGCGGTTCGCCGGATCGTATAGCCAGTCGAGCCCGTCGCGGTAGCCGCGCATGTATCCGATCAGCGCGGCTTCGTTGGCGCGCGCCCACGAGCGCCGCGCTGCGCCGACCGAGCCCTGATACGCCCCGAGCGATGCGGCGGTCGCGATGACGTGGCAGCCGCGCGCCTTGGCGAGAAGCTCGAAGGGTGTGCGCAGCAGCGTGCCGTCGTGCCTGCCGGCAATGAGGTCCTCGTAGCGCGCACGCGTCGCGCCGGCGCGCACGTAATTGACCTCTGACTCGGCGAGCCCGCCGCGCTCGACCAGCGCGCGCAGCACGAACGCGAAGCCGTTGGTCATCGCGTCCACCGACAGCGTCTTGCCGCGCAGCGCCGCGAAGCCGGTCACCGCGGGTGCGGTGACCACGCTCAGGAAACCGTTGTCTCCGCCCATGAACGCGAAGAGGTCCGGTTCGCCCGTGATCTGCGCCTCGCCCTGTCCCTCCTGATGCGCGACGATGTTGTCGAAGCCGGCCATCGCGATGTCGAACCGCCCCTCGACGAGCCCGCTGATCAGCGCGATCGAGCTCGGGGTGAACGACAGCGACACCGCAACGCCATGCGCGGCGAAGAAGCCCTGGCGCTGCGCGGCCCAGATCGGAAGGTTCCAGCCTCCGTCGAAGGCGATCACGCGCAGGGGCAGCAGGCTGCCGGTGGCCGGGGCGGCGCCGGACGAGGTTGCGGGACTGGGTTCAGGCATGTGGGACCGGTCTGGCAGCATGGAGGTTGGGGGTGGTGACGCCCGTCACGCGCGCGGGTAGCGCAAGGCGAGATCGTCGAGCTGCGGCTGCGTCAGGGCGCGCACGCGCTCGTGGCGCACGATCAGCCAGAGCCTCGCCGTGGCCTCGAGCTCCTCGATCGCGTCGGCAGCCGCCGTGAGCGAGGTGCCGCTGACGACCGGCCCGTGGTTGGCGAGCAGCACCGCATGATGCCTGCCGGCCGCCCTGCCGACCGCCTGGGCGAGAGCGGGATCGCCGGGCGCATGGTAGGGCAGCAGCGGCAGCCTGCCGACGCGCATCGCGTAGTAGGCGGTCAGCGGCGGCAGGACGTTGTCGGGATCGACGTCGGCGAGCACCGACACCGCCACCGAGTGGATCGAATGCAGGTGCACGACGGCGCGGTCGCGCGGTCGCTCGCCGTACATCGCCAGGTGCAGCAGCGCCTCCTTGGTCGGCGGATCCCCGCCGACGTGGACCCCCAGGGCGTTCAGCACCGACAGGCGCGCCGGATCCAGTGCGCCCAGCGACGCGCCGGTGGGTGTCAGCAGATACCCATCATCGGTGCGCAGCGACAGGTTGCCGCTGCTGCCATGGGTGAGCCCGCGTGTGTAAAGCGACGCGCCGAGCCGGCAGAGGGCTTCGCGTTCGTCAGATCCGTTCATTGCGTCAACGTCGCACTAACCCGGCAGCATCGCCAGCGCCTTGGCGAAGAAGTCGGCCGTTCCGAAGTTGCCGGATTTC
>DATGDG010000118.1:0-3958 GCA_035311025.1 Casimicrobiaceae bacterium | reverse complement strand
GGCCGCCGGGGCGGCGCGCACCGCCGCGATCCACGCGATCACGGTCGGCGCGCTGGGAACCCTCAGCTTCAACGTGATCGCGAACACCGTCATGCAAAGTGCGAGGCGGGACCGCGCGCGCGAGCCGCGCCTGGTCGCCGGAACCGCGCTGATCGGGATTGCTGCCGCATTGCGGATCTTCGCCGCCGTGCTCCCGGCCCACGCGCAGCCGCTGCTGGTCGCGGCGGCGGCCTGCTGGTCGATGGCCATGATGCTTCTCGTGCTCCTGCTCGCCGACGTCCTGCGAGGCGGGCGGGTTCGACGAAACTGAGCCCGAAACCGAGCACGCACGAAACGGGGCACGGACCCGATCACGGAACCGGGGCCCGCAGCCCGGCCCGCGACGTCACGCCTCGAGCGCCTTCCGTGCCGATCGCAGCGACCGCCGCAGCGGGGCGCCGATTTCCGGATACTCCATGCCGAGCTTCTCGAGCGTGTCGGCGACGACTTTCGCCACGATCAGCCGGGCGTTCTGCTTGTCGTCCGCAGGAACGACGTACCAGGGCGCACGCCGCGTGCTCGTCGCGCCGATGCAACGCTCGTACGCGTCCATGTAGGCCGGCCAGTGCTCGCGTTCCCGGATGTCGGCGAAATTGAACTTCCAGACCTTCGCCGGATCGTCGATGCGCTCCAGGAGCCTCCTGCGCTGCTCGTCACGCGAGATGTGGAGAAAGAACTTGATGATCCGCGTGCCGTTGCGCGACAGATGATTCTCCATGTCGACGATCGAGCGGAAGCGTGCGCGCCAGAACTTGTCGTCGTCCCCGTCGTTGTCGCCGTCGGGCAGGCACTCGGCGCGCAGGAGCTCGGGGTGGACGCGTACCACGATGACTTCCTCGTAATACGACCGGTTAAAGATGCCGATCCGGCCGCGTTCGGGCAATGCGCGCGTCGTGCGCCACAGGAAATCGTGCTGCAACTCGGTCGCGCTCGGGTGCTTGAAGCTCGTGACCTCGCAGCCTTGGGGGTTCACCCCTGACATCACGTGCTTGATGGCGCCGTCCTTGCCCGCCGTGTCCATGCCCTGGAACATCATCAACAGGGCGTACCGGTCCGACGCGTAGAGCAGCTCCTGCAGCCTGGCGAGCTTGCCAACCTGCTGCTGGAGCAGTTCCTCGTATTCGTCCTTCGACCGGTAGACCGGCGCCACCGCGGTCGGCCACTTCGCGAGCTTCACCTTCGCGCCCTCGGGCACGCGGAAATCCTGGATCGAGATGTTCACGGGCGGCCCCTGTGGTCGGGTCGCCCGCCGTGGACGACGCTAGCGGTCACGGCGCGATCGGCGCAATGCGCTCCTCACGTGGCGCGCGACCAGCACGTGCAGGTAATCCCGGACGCGGGCCACCGACTGCAGCCGCAGGTACTGGCGCTCGTAGATTTCGCGGATTTCGACGGCATCGAGTTGCATCTCGTCCGCGAGCGCGTCGATCGCGCGATCGTGCAGCCTCTGCTCGGCCGGACTCAGGTGCAGCGATGGCATGGGCGAGCTCCCGCGTAGGTTACGCATCGGCACGGGAAATTAGAGGCGAGAACCCGCACAACAATCAAATGTTTTTTGCACTGGCTTAGATTGTCGTTGCAACCCACTGAAACCACTGCGATTGCGTGACACGCTGCAGCATCGGCGAGGACCCGATTCCGCCGGTGATATCGTGCGGACTTTCGAAGATTGGTGCGACCCGGGCCGCTCGATGCGATGAAGCCGACCATGACTGCACTCTCACCGGCGCCATCGACCCTGGCGGTCGTCGACATGGGGTCGAACAGCTTTCGCCTCGAGATCGGACGCGTCGAGGGCGGGCAAATCTTCCGCCTCGACACCTGGCGCGAGACCCTGCACATTGGCGCCTGCCTCGACTCCCGGGGACGCATCACCGCCGAGGGGCGCCGCCGTGCGCTAGCCAGTCTCGCCCGTTTCGCCGAACGCCTGCGGGGGCTGCACCCGTCGGCCGTCCGCGTCCTCGCGACCCACACGTTTCGCGTTGCAAGCAACGCGCAGGAGTTCCTGGAGAAAGCCGAGCGCACGCTGGGGTTCCCGATCGACGTGATCACCGGACAGGAAGAGGCGCGGCTGATCTACGCCGGCGTCAAGCAGGTCCTTCCGGCGTCGAGCGAGCGGCGCCTGATCATCGACATCGGCGGCGGGTCCACCGAACTCATCCTGGGCCGCACGCTGCACCCGGATCGCCTGGCGAGCCTGCCCATCGGCTGCGTCAACATGTCGCAGCGCTTCTTCCCGAGAGGCAGGCTTTCGGCGACCGCGTTCCTCGCAGCTGAAACCGCCGCGCGCGCCGAAGTCGAGGAGATCGGGGCCGAGTTCGGGCGCGGCGCCTTCGATGTCGCCTATGCTTCGTCCGGCACGGCACTCGCGCTGGCGGAGATCCTCGAAACCAACGGGCTGTCGGCGGCGGGCATCACGCCGGAGGGTCTCGCCCGGTTGCGCAAGCGCATGATCGGCGCCGGCGACGTCGCCCGCCTGCGCCTCGAGGCATTGAAGCCCGAGCGCGCCCCGGTGCTGGCCGGCGGACTCGCGATCATGACGGCCGCGCTGGCCGAACTCCACGTACCGAGGGTCAATCCCGTCGGGGGTGCGCTGCGCCTCGGCGCACTGTACGACCTGCTCGGCCGTACCGAGCATCACGACGCCAGGTCGGCGACGATCGAGCAGTTCCTGAACCGCTATCAGGTCGACCGCGACCACGCGTCACGCGTCGCCGCGATGGCCGTCGACCTCTTCCGGCGCGCCGCGTCCCGTCCGAATCCCGTCGCGGCCCAGCGGCTGGGCTGGGCGGCGCTGTTGCACGAGATCGGCATCTCGGTCTCCCACACCGGCTTCCACAAGCACGGCGCCTACATCCTCCAGTACGCGGACATGCCGGGCTTCTCGGCCGGCGAGCAGCGCATGCTTTCGAACCTCGTGCTGGGCTGCCGCGGCGGACTCGGCAAGATGTGCGGGACGCTCGACGACGCCGGTTTTCGCGCGATGCTGCTGGCACTGCGGCTGGCGGTCGTGTTCCATCACGGACGACGGCCGATCACGCCGCCGCGGATCGCGATCGAAGCCGACGATGGACTCCACTTCGCGGTGCCCAAGCGCTGGCTCAAGGCGCATCCGCTGAGCGACCTCCTGCTGTCGCGGGAGCGCAACGAATGGGCCGCGGCGGGCCACCCCTGGCGCAGCCTGGCGCGCTAGAGGAACTCCGGCGCCATCACGCACCGAATCGCCACGTTGCTGCTGCCTTCGCGCTCGCGGTTGGTGAGCCACCAGATCGCCGCCTTCCGAACCGACCACGGGGACTCTTCGCCGCCCAGAAGGAACGAGGCGACCATGCCCAGCGTCGGCTGATGACCGACGACGACCACCGGCTCCCTGGCCTCGGGCCATTTCGCCGCGGCGAGCACCGCCGCCGCCGAGGCTCCAGGCGCGAGCTCGTCGATCGTCTTGAACTTGCGGTTGATTGCACGCGCGGTCTGCTGTGCCCGCTCGGCGGGCGACACGAGGATCCTGGATTTGTCGGGAAGCCGCGAATCCAGCCATGCGCCCATGCGCTGCGCTTGCCTGATCCCTTTCGCCGTCAGGCGCCGGTCGAAATCCGTTGCGCCCGCCTCGGCCTCGGCGTGGCGCCACAGGATGAGGTCCATCTGGGTCCGGGCCGTCAGGGCGCCGCCTGCAGGTAGGCCGGCAGCTCCTGGTGGCGGGAAAGTCCGCTGCGGCCATTCGAAAGGCGGGTCAGCAGATCTGCCTGTGCCGAGAACGGCGTCGCACCCGCCGCGGGCTGCAGCTTGGTCCAGCTCCCGTCTGCCGCAAGCTCCCAGGCGCCTTCGGTGTCGCGCAGATAGATGTCGAGCCCTTCGGCGACGACGCGCTCGGCAAGCTCGGGATCGCGCAGCGGGAACGCCACCTCGATGCGCTTGAACA
>DATGDG010000117.1:0-5443 GCA_035311025.1 Casimicrobiaceae bacterium | reverse complement strand
ATCGAAAGCACCGCCCAAGCCGCCTGGAAGGCCACGGACGCCTATCGCGCGATCGAGAACGATCCGCGCTTCCCCAGAGGCAAGTACTACTGCGTGTCGATGCTGCCGTACCCCTCCGGCATCCTGCACATGGGGCACGTGCGCAACTACATGATCAGCGACATGATGTACCGCCACCTGCGCATGCGCGGCTACAACGTGCTGGTGCCGATGGGCTGGGACGCGTTCGGCCTGCCCGCCGAGAACGCAGCGATCAAGAGCGGCGTGCCGCCGGCGAAGTGGACCTACGACAACATCGCGACGATGAAGGCGCAGATGCAGGCGGTCGGCCTCGCGATCGACTGGTCGCGGGAGATCGCGACCTGCGACGCCGCCTACTACCGCTGGAACCAGTGGCTGTTCCTGCGGATGCTCGAGAAGGGGATCGCGTACAAGAAGACCGGCACGGTCAACTGGGACCCTGTCGACCAGACGGTGCTCGCCAACGAGCAGGTGATCGACGGGCGCGGCTGGCGCTCCGGCGCGCCGGTCGAGAAACGCGAGATCCCGATGTACTACCTGCGGATCACCGACTACGCGCAGGAGCTCCTCGACAACCTGCCGAAGATGACCGGCTGGCCGGAGCGCGTGCGCGCGATGCAGGCAAACTGGATCGGCCGCAGCGAGGGGGTGCGCTTCGCGTTCCCGCACGACATCCGCGGCGACGACGGCCGCCCGCTGCAGGAAGGGCGCATGTACGTGTTCACCACGCGTGCCGACACGATCATGGGTGTCACGTTCTGCGCCGTCGCCGCCGAGCACCCGATCGCCCAGCGTGCGGCGAAGTCGAACCCGGCGCTCGCTGCGTTCGTCGACGAGTGCCGGCGCGGCAGCGTGATGGAGGCCGACCTCGCAACGATGGAGAAGAAGGGGATGCCGACCGGGCTGTCGGTCATGCACCCGCTGACCGGCGCAAAGGTCCCGCTCTGGGTTGGCAACTACGTGCTGATGGCCTACGGCGACGGCGCGGTGATGGGCGTGCCCGCGCACGACGAGCGCGACTTCGCGTTCGCGAAGAAGTACGGGCTGCCCATCCGGCAGGCGGTGGCGGTCGAAGGCGAGGCGTTCTCGACGGAGGCGTGGCGGCCATGGTACGAGGACAAGGCGCGCTGCCGCTGCGTGAACTCCGGCAGGTACGACGGCCTCGCGTACGAAGCTGCCGTCGACGCGATCGCCGCCGACCTTGCGGCCAAGGGGCTGGGCGAGAAGCGGACGACCTACCGGCTGCGCGACTGGGGCATCTCCCGGCAGCGCTACTGGGGCACGCCGATCCCGATCGTCCACTGCCCCGCCTGCGGCGACGTGCCGGTCCCGGACGACCAGCTGCCGGTCGTGCTGCCAGAGGACTGCGTGCCCGACGGCAGCGGCAACCCGCTCGCGAAGCGCGCCGAATTCGTCGACACGGCGTGCCCGAAGTGCAACGGACCCGCGAAGCGCGAGACCGACACCATGGACACGTTCGTCGACTCGTCGTGGTACTACATGCGCTACGCGTGCCCCGACGCGAAGACGATGGTCGACGCCCGCAACGCGTACTGGAACCCGATGGACCAGTACATCGGCGGCATCGAGCACGCGATCCTGCACCTGCTCTACGCGCGGTTCTGGACCAAGGTGATGCGCGACCTCGGCCTCGTCAAGTTCGACGAGCCGTTCACGCGCCTCATGACGCAGGGCATGCTGCTCAACCACATCTTCTTCCGCCGAACCGGGAAAGGCGGCATCGACTACATCTCTCCGACTGACGTGGAGGTCTCGCACGACGCCGAGGGCCGCGTCACCGGCGCCCGTCTCAAATCCGACGGGCAGCCGGTCGAGTACGGCGGGGTAGGTACGATGTCGAAGTCGAAGCTGAACGGCGTCGATCCCCAGGAGCTGATCGCGAAGTTCGGCGCGGACACGGCGCGCCTGTTCGTGATGTTCGCCGGGTCGCCGCAGGACAGTGCGGTGTGGTCGGACGCTGGCGTCGAGGGGGCGCACCGCTTCCTGCGGAGGCTGTGGAACTTCGCGCATTCGAAAGGCGTGCGCGAAGCCCCGCCGGCATTCGACTGGAGCCGCGCCTCCGAGACGGTGAAGGCAGCGCGCCGGGAGATCCACCTCGCGCTGAAACAGGCCGATTACGACTACGAGCGCGTACAGTACAACACCGTCGTGTCGGCCGGGATGAAGATGCTCAACGCCCTGGAATCGGCACCCGCCGACGAGGCCGGGTCGCAGGCGCTGATCCGCGAGGGCCTGTCGATCGCGCTGCGGGTCCTCTACCCGGTGATTCCCCACACGGCGTGGGTCCTGTGGAACGACCTGGGCTATGCGGCGAGCGAACGCGACCTGATCGACGCGCGCTGGCCCGAGGTCGACCCGTCGGCGCTGGCCCGCGACGAGATCGAGCTCGTGCTCCAGGTCAACGGGAAGCTGCGCGGCAGGCTCGTCGTTCCTGCGACGGCCGACAAGGCTGCAATCGAGGCTGCCGCGCGCGCGGCACCCGAAATCGCGCGCCACGGCGACCCCGCTGCGATCAGAAAGATCGTCGTCGTCCCCGGCCGGCTCGTCAATGTCGTGCTCTGATCGCACGGTCGCGGCGGGCCGGCGCGACCGCGCCGTCCGCCCGGTGCGCAGCGCATGCGCGCGGGGCGCGGCATCGCTGGCGCGCCTTGCGATCGTGACTCTCGTGACCTGTGCGCTCGCGGCCTGTGGATTCCATCTGCGGGGCGAGGCCACGTACGCGTTCACGTCAATCTACGTCAACGGCGCGGGCGCAGCCTCGCTCGCCGCCGAGCTCAGGCGCGCGCTCGCTGCGGCAGGCAGCGCGCGCGTCGTCGATACGGCGAAGGATGCGCAGGTGATCCTCGATATCCCGAGCGTGACCGATGACAAGGAAGTGCTCTCCTTGACGGGTGCCGGCAGCGTGCGCGAATACGAACTGACCAAGCGCGTCGAATTCCGCCTCCACGACGCCGAGGGTGGAGAATGGCTGCCGCCGGGCGAGATCACGCTGCGGCGCAGCTACTCGTTCAGCGAAAGCGAGGTTCTCGCCCGCGAGGCGCAGGAGCAGCGACTGCTGAAGGACATGCAGAACGATGCCGTGCAGCAGCTCGTGCGCCGCCTGCAGGCGGCGAGGAAACCCGCGTAGCCCGGGCCGTTGCTCCGGCAGCAGGCTTTCACCGGCACGCAGGTCCCCATGGCACCCGCCCAGCTTCGACCCGAAGCCCTCGAGGCCGACCTCGAAAAGCGCCTCGCGCCGCTCTACGTGATCCACGGCGACGAGCCGCTGACGGCGCTCGAGGCGGCCGATGCGATACGCGCCGCGGCGAGGCGCGCCGGTTGCGAGGACCGCGAGCTGTTCGTCGTCGAACCCCACTTTCGCTGGGACGGGTTCGTCGCGGCCAATGCGAACCTGGGTCTGTTCGGCTCGCGCAAGCTCGTCGACCTGCGGATTCCCTCCGGCAAGCCCGGGGTCGAAGGCGCGGCCGTCCTTGTTCGCTACGCGGAAAATCCGAATCCCGACAACATCACGCTGATCACGCTGCCGCGGCTCGACCGCGCGACCCAGTCGTCGGCGTGGTTCAGCGCGATCGCCGGCGCCGGGGTGACGATCGCGGTGCCCGCGATCGACCGCGCCGCCCTGCCCGCATGGATCGCGTCGCGACTCGCGCGCAACGGGCAGCGCGCAGGCAAGGAGACGCTCGCGTTCCTCGCCGAGCGATGCGAGGGCAACCTCCTCGCGGCGAAGCAGGAGATCGACAAGCTCGCGCTCCTGCTCCCCGACGGCGCGCTCGACCAGGATGCGGTGCTGGAGGCGGTCGCGGATGTCGCCCGCTACGACATCTTCGAGCTTTCGGAGGCATGGCTTGGCGGGGATGCCGCGCGGATGCTGCGCATCCTCTCGATGCTGCGCGAGGCCGCGGAGCCGGTCACGCTCGTCATATGGCAGCTGTCCGAGGACCTGCACGCCTTGGCCGCCGTGCACGAGTCGGTGCAGCGGGGGATGGCGCTGGCCACCGCGCTGCGCGGAGTGCGCGTGTGGGGCAAGCGCCAGTCGGCGCTCGAGCGCGCGGCACGGCGCGTCGCACCCGCCCAGACGGAGCCCCTGCTGCACGCGCTGGCCGGCCTCGATGCGCTGGCCAAGGGCATCGGCGCCGGCGATCCCTGGGACGCACTGACATTTACGGCGCTCGCGTTGTGCGGCAAGCGCGTGCCGGCGCCCGCCTGATGCCCCTCGCCCGCGGCGCCTGACCGCGACGATGCTCGCGACCGTGTGGCCGACCCTCGGCCATGCGGGCCTTCCATGAATGCTTCGCGATGGTTACCCTAGCGTTTGCCGTCGCGATCGTCCCCGCGTGGTCCATTCGAAGTCACCGGAGGTAGCCATGTACCAGAGGATACTCGTTGCATTCGACGGCTCGCCCGAGAGCCGTCTCGCCGTCGACGAATGCAGCCACCTGTCACTGATCTCGGGCCGCGAAATCCACTTGGTATGTGTGCTGCACGACCCGTCGCCGTACCTGCTCGCCGGCGAATTCGTCCCGGAACCGGCGCTTGCCGTTGACCGGACGCGAATGGATGCCGACCTCAAGGAGGCCGCCGCCAAGCTCACCGAGCGGGGATTCTCGGTGGCCACGCACCTCGAAGACGGCGAGCCGGTCGACGTCATCGCGACGATGATCAATTCGCTGAAGATCGATCTCCTGATCCTCGGGCACCGACGCAGCAAGAAGTTCGCACTTCGATGGTGGCGCGGCTCCATCGACACCCTGCTGATCGAGCGCGTGCGCTGCAGCATCCTGATCGCAGGAGACCCGTTGCCGCATTGACGCGGCGCGCGTCGGCCCCCCGTGTCGGGGAGCGGCGCGACCCGGCGTTCCCGACGCAAATGTCGAGTCAGCCCAAGGCGCCGACGATCGCGAGCGCGGCGAGCGCCGCGGTCTCCGCGCGCAGCACCCGCGGACCCAGGTGGGCCTCGATCGCGCCTCTCGCGCATGCCGCCCGGATCTCGTCGGTAGTGAATCCGCCTTCGGGGCCGACGACGACCGTGCGCGGCAGCGCCTCGACTGCGACGCCCATCAGCGAACGCGATGCCTGACCGTCGAGAATGACGATCGGCCCCTGCCGATCGTCGACGCCTGCGAGCCAATCCTGGAGCGCAGTGACGGGTGCGATCTCGGGCAGGCGATTGCGCCCGCACTGCTCGCAGGCCGCGATCGCGATCTGGCGCAAGTGGAGGATGCGCCGCTGCGCCCTGTCAGGGTCGAGCCCCTGGCTGCGTGCGGCCTGGACGGGGACGATTCGCGAGGCTCCAAGCTCGACAGCCTTGCGCACGACGAAATCCATCATGTCGGCGGCGATCATCGCCTGCACGAGCGTGGCCGGCTGCGCGGACTCGCGCTCCATGTCGTCGAACGGCCCG
>DATGDG010000116.1:0-6055 GCA_035311025.1 Casimicrobiaceae bacterium | reverse complement strand
ACAGGGTCCCGATTTGGCGGTCGCGATCGTTCACAGCCGGGGGTTGTCCGGGGTCGCTGCACCGCGGGTGAGTGTCGAGGTGCATCTTGCCGGCGGACTGCCGGGGGTGCACATCGTGGGGCTTGCCGAGACCGAGGTGCGCGAAGCCCGCGATCGCGTCCGTGCGGCGCTTCAGAACGCGCAGTTCGAGTTTCCCGCGCGCAAGGTGACGGTCAGCCTCGCACCCGCCGACCTGCCCAAGGAGTCGGGACGTTTCGATCTTCCGATCGCGCTCGGCATCCTCGCGGCGAGCGGCCAGATTCCCGCCGATGCCCTCGCCGGCTACGAGTTCGCGGGCGAACTTGCGCTGACCGGCGAGCTGCGTGCAATCCGCGGCGCCCTCGCAATGGTGCTCTCGGCCCGTCACGACGGCCGGGCATTCGTGCTGCCGGCCGCTTCGGCCGACGAGGCGGCCCTGGTGCCGGACGCGCAGGTGCTTCCGGCGCCGTCGCTGCTTGCGGTATGCGCCCATCTCGCAGGGACGCAGGCCCTGCCGCGTCTGGCGTGCGGCGCCTCCGGTACCGCGGTGGCAGCCGGGCCGGAACTCGCCGAGGTGCGCGGGCAGGCACTGGGCAAGCGCGTGCTCGAGATCGCTGCAGCGGGCGCGCATTCGCTGCTGCTGCGCGGCCCGCCAGGCACCGGAAAGTCGATGCTTGCCCAGCGCCTCGCCCCGCTGCTGCCGCCGATGAGCGAGGACGAGGCCCTCGAATCGGCGGCGATCGCATCGCTCGCGGGACAGTTCCAGATCGGGCGATGGCGCGTGCGGCCGTTTCGCGCGCCCCACCACACGACGAGCGCGGTCGCCCTGGTCGGCGGCGGCGGGGTGCCCCGCCCGGGCGAGATCTCGCTTGCGCATCACGGCGTGCTGTTCCTGGACGAGCTGGCCGAATGGGACCGGCGCGTCCTCGAGGTGTTGCGCGAGCCCCTCGAATCGGGCGTGATCCACATCTCGCGCGCGGCGCGACAGAGCACGTTTCCTGCCCAGTTCCAGCTGGTGGCGGCGATGAATCCCTGCCCCTGCGGCTGGCTGGGCCATCCGAACGGGCGCTGCGCCTGCACGCCGGAACGGGCGTCACGCTATCGCCGCCGGGTCTCCGGTGCCCTCTACGACCGGATCGACATGGCGATCGAGGTCGCTCCCGTCGATGCGGCCGACCTCGCGCCGGAGATCGCGCACGCGCCTGCAGCAAGCTTCGCGGCGGACGGATCCACGGCGATCGTCCGCGGGCGGATCGCCTGCGCATACGCGCGCCAGATCGAGCGGCAGGGCAAGTCGAACGCGCGCCTCGGGCCCGCGGAGGTCGAGCGTCACTGCGCCTGCTCGCCTGCCGCCGAGCGCCTGCTCGCGCAGGCGATGGCCAAGCTGTCGCTTTCCGCACGCGGCTTTCATCGCGCGATCAAGGTCGCGCGCACCATCGCCGACCTCGCCGGCAGCGGGTCCATCGAGGCAACGCACATGGCCGAGGCAGTCGGGTACCGCCGCATCCTCGCCGAGAACTGAGGTTCTGCGGCCGGTGGCGCGCAACCGCAGGACGCGCGCGCATCCGGGCGCATCCCGCGCTCCGGTATCATGAAGGGCTCACATGAATGCGCCTGGCGAACCTGTCGAAGCTGCGCAGGATTCGCGCACGGAATCCCCCCGGCTGCGCGAGATTCCGTACAACTACACGTCGTTTTCCGATCGCGAGATCGTCATCCGCCTGCTCGGCGCCCCGATGTGGGCGCTGCTCGACGAGCTGCGCAGCGAGCGCCGCACCGGCCGTTCGGCGCGCATGCTGTTCGAGGTGCTGGGCGACATCTGGGTCGTCGAGCGAAATCCCTACCTCCAGGACGACCTGCTCGACAATCCACGCCGGCGCAAGCTGCTCGTCGATGCGCTGCACCACCGGCTGAACGAAGTCGACAAGCGACGCATCGCGAATCTCGACGCCGACTCCGGGCGCGACGCGAGCGTCGCGAAGCTGATCGCAGCCGCGCGCGGCGCGGTCGAGCGTTTCGCCCGATGGTTTCCGGAAACCGCGGAACTGCGGAAGCGCACCCAGCGCACGCTCGGGCGCTACACGCGTCGCGACAACATCACCTTCGACGGGCTGCAGCGCGTGTCGCACGTCACCGACGCGACCGACTGGCGCGTCGAATATCCGTTCGTCGTCCTCCACCCGGACACCGAGGACGAGGTTCGCGGCCTCGTCCAGGGCTGCATCGAGCTGGGTCTGACGATCATCCCGCGCGGCGGCGGCACCGGCTACACCGGAGGCGCGATCCCGCTCGACGCGCGCTCGGCGGTCATCAACACCGAGAAGCTCGAGCGCCTCTCGGGGATCGAGCGCGTCGTGCTGCCCGGCCACTCGGAGCCCGTGCCCACGGTCGACTGCGGCGCAGGGGTCGTCACCCGGCGCGCGATGGACCTCGCCGATGCGAGCGGGCTGGTCTTCGCCTGCGACCCGACGTCGGCGGATGCCTCGTGCATCGGCGGCAACGTCGCGGTCAATGCCGGAGGCAAGAAGGCGGTGCTGTGGGGGACTGCGCTCGACAATCTGGCATCGTGGCGGATGGTGACCCCCGACGCGCAGTGGCTCGAGGTCGTGCGCCTCGACCACAACCTCGGCAAGATCCACGACGCGCGCGAGGCGCGCTTCGAGCTCAGCTGGCTCGGCGAGGACGGGCGATCGGTCGTCCGCAGCGAGACGCTGACGATCCCCGGGGGCGCGTTCCGCAAGACGGGGCTCGGCAAGGACGTCACCGACAAGTTCCTCGCGGGTCTTCCCGGCGTCCAGAAAGAAGGCTGCGACGGCATCATCGTCGGCGCCCGTTTCATCCTGCACCGGATGCCGGCGGCGATCCGCAGCGTCTGCCTCGAGTTCTTCGGGCAGGCGCGCGAGTCGACGCCGGCGATCGTCGAGATCAAGCGGTTCCTCGATGCGACCGGCGAGCGTGAAGGCGATGCGCGGGTGCGTCTCGCCGGTCTCGAGCACCTCGACGCCCGTTACGTGAAGGCGGTCGGCTACTCGACCAAGGCGAAGCGCCACGGCTCGCCGAGGATGGTGCTGATCGGCGACATCATCGGCGACTCCGGCGACGCAGTCGCGAAAGCGGCCTCGGAGGTGATCCGCATCGCCAACGCGCGCGGCGGCGAGGGCTTCGTCGCCGTGTCGGCCGAGGCGCGGAAGAAATTCTGGCTCGACCGTTCGCGCACCGCCGCGATCGCAAGGCACACGAACGCGTTCAAGATCAACGAGGACGTGGTCATTCCGCTCGAGCGTCTGGGCGACTACACCGACGGCGTCGAGCGCCTCAACATCGAGATGTCGATCGGCAACAAGCTGAAGCTCGCCGACCGGCTCGATGCGTTCCTCGCCGCACCCGATGCCGAGCACCTGTGGCGGGCGGGCAGCGAGGCGCGGCCCACCGAAGAGCAGCTCGCTGCGGTGCTGGCCGACGCGCGCGCGCTGGTCGCGGCGGTGCGGGCGCGCTGGCAGGACCTGCTCGACCGCATCGACGCGACCTTTCCCGCGCTGCAGGCCCACGAGGTCGTGGTGTCGTGGAAGACGGAACTCCGGGCTCCGCTGGAGGCGACCTTCGCGGGACGGACCTACGCGCCGCTGCTCGCCCAGTGCAATGCGATCCACGCGGAAGTGCTGCGCAGCCGCGTGTTCATCGCCCTGCACATGCACGCCGGCGACGGCAACGTCCACACCAACCTGCCGGTCAATTCCGACGATTACGCGATGCTGCGCGAGGCGAACGCCGCGGTCGCGAGGATCATGGGGCTCGCGCGCTCGCTGGGCGGAGTGATCTCCGGCGAGCACGGCATCGGCATCACCAAGCTGGAGTTCCTGTCCGACGACGAGCTCGCGCCTTTCGCCGACTACAAGCGGCGGATCGATCCCGAGGGGCGGTTCAACCGCGGCAAGCTGCTGCGATCGAAGGCGCTGCCGGCCGACCTGACGGGCGCCTACACGCCGTCGTTCGCGCTGATCGGACACGAGAGCCTGATCCTCGAGCAGAGCGCCATCGGCAGGATCGCCGATTCGATCAAGGACTGCCTGCGCTGCGGCAAGTGCAAGGCGCCCTGTGCGACGCACTCGCCGCGCGCGAACCTGCTCTACAGCCCGCGCAACAAGATCCTCGCGACCTCGCTGCTGACCGAGGCTTTCCTCTACGAGGAACAGACCCGCCGGGGCGTTTCGCTGCGGCACTTCGACGAATTCGGGGACGTGGCCGATCACTGCACGGTCTGCCACAAGTGCTGCAATCCCTGCCCGGTCGACATCGATTTCGGCGACGTGTCGATCGCGATGCGCAATCTGCTGCGCGAGGAGGGCAGGGCGAAGTTCCGACCGGGAACCGCCGCCGCGATGTTCTTCCTGACCGCGACCGACCCCGCGACGATCAAGCTCGCAAAGAAGGTGATGATCGACTGGGGCTCGCGGGCGCAGCGCTTCGCGCACTCGATCGTGAAGCGCATCGGGCTCGCCCGCGCGCAGACGCAGCATCCGCCGGCGACGACCGGGGCGACCACGATCAAGGCGCAGGTCGTCCATTTCGTCAACAAGCCGATGCCGGCGGGCATCCCCAAGCGCACGGCGCGCGCGCTGCTCGACGTCGAGGACCCGGCGGTCATCCCGATCATCCGCGACCCGGCGAAGATGAACGACGATGCCGATGCGGTGTTCTACTTCCCGGGCTGCGGATCGGAACGGCTGTTCTCGCAGGTGGGGCTTGCGACGCAGGCGATGCTCTACCACGTCGGCGCGCAATGCGTGCTGCCACCCGGGTACCTGTGCTGCGGCTATCCGCAGACGGCGGCCGGCAACCACGACAAGGGCCAGCGCATCATCACCGACAACCGCGTGCTGTTCCATCGCGTGGCCAACACGCTCAACTACCTCGACATCAGGACGGTCATCGTCTCCTGCGGGACCTGCCTCGACCAGCTGCAGAAATACGAGTTCGAGAAGATCTTCCCGGGCTGCCGCCTGCTCGACATCCACGAGTACCTGGTCGAGAAAGGCGTCGGTCTCCAAGGGGTGGCCGGCGTGCGCTACATGTACCACGACCCCTGCCACACGCCGATCAAGGTCCACCCGCCGCTCGAGGTCGCGAGCGCTCTGATGGGCGCGGAGGTGGCGCTGTCCGACCGCTGCTGCGGCGAATCGGGAACGCTGGCGACCTCGCGGCCCGACATCTCGACCCAGGTCCGCTTCCGGAAGGAGGAGGAGATGCGCAAGGGCGCCGCCGCGCTTCGCGCCGACGGCTTCGACGGCAGCGTGAAGGTGCTGACGTCGTGCCCGTCGTGCCTGCAGGGTCTGTCGCGCTTTTCCGACGACGCCGGGACCGACGCCGACTACATCGTCGTCGAGCTCGCCCGGCGCCTGCTGGGTGAGACCTGGATGGCCGATTACGTTGCCCGCGCGAACCGCGGAGGCATCGAGCGCGTGCTGGTCTGAATCTGCCGGCTCGGCCGGCAGGGCCAGGAGCCCGTCATTTCGACGTCTCGATGTCCTTGCTCCAGAGCCTGATCGCGGGCTGCGCCTTGACGGCGGCGTTGTGAAGCGTTGCGCGGCCATCCTCGGCGGCCTGCGCGAAGGCGCGTATCGACGGCGGCATCACGGCAGGGCCCTCGAGGATCAGCCAGGGAACCGCGAACAGCAGCACCGTGTAGAACAGGGTCAGCCGCAGCGTGACCCAGGCGGGCCGGTCGAGCATTCGCCACGAAATCCAGTGCAACACGCGCGCGAAGCCCCCGGGCGCAACGTCGGGGTCGGTGTGAGGTTTCGTCGTCATGATCTGGCTCCCTGCGGCATGGCCGGCACTGCGCCTTTGTCTGCCCGTGGTCCCCGGTCGGCCCGTCCGGGCCTCCTGCGTGCATCCGGGGGTGGGGGCCCTCCAAAAAATGCCGCGGCGGCAAGCTGCAAAACGTGATTGGCTGAAGCATTCGGGGTTGCCGCCGCGGGTGGAGGAAAGGGGATTCCGGCCCGCGGGTGGGATTTCGGCCCCCTGGCCGATGTCCACG
>DATGDG010000115.1:0-1909 GCA_035311025.1 Casimicrobiaceae bacterium | reverse complement strand
AAGGTCAACACCGTGCTGACCGCGCGCCGTCTGGGCGCGTGCAAGCCGGGCCAGCGTCCCGGCGACATGACCACGCCCGACGGCCGCACTTTCAACATCCGGAATGCCATGAACGGCAACGGCAGCAAATGACGTTGCCGGCATCGCATCAGCCACAGAGGAACGCAAAATGACTCGCAATTCGTTCGACACGCTCAAGGACCTGCGGCTCGCATCGGGTGCGACCGCCAGGTACCACTCGCTGCCCGCGCTGGAGAAGGCCGGCATCGGAAAGGTGTCGCGGCTCCCGGTCTCGATCCGCGTGGTCCTGGAGAGCGTGCTGCGCAACTGCGACGGCATCAAGCTCACCGAGCAGCACGTGCGCCAGGTCGCGAACTGGGCGCCGAACGCCCCGCGCGCCGAGGAGATTCCGTTCGTCGTCGCCCGCGTCGTCCTCCAGGACTTCACCGGCGTGCCCCTGCTGTGCGACCTCGCCGCGATGCGCAACGTGGCCGCGGACATGAAGCGCGATCCGAAGCTCATCGAGCCGCTGGTGCCGGTGGACCTCGTCGTCGATCACTCGGTGATGATCGACTACTACGGATCGCCCGCTGCGCTCGACCTCAACATGAAGCTCGAATTCCAGCGCAACGCCGAGCGCTACCAGTTCATGAAGTGGGGCATGCAGGCCTTCGACACCTTCAAGGTCGTGCCGCCCGGCATCGGCATCGTGCACCAGGTGAACCTCGAATACCTGGCCCGCGGCGTTCACGCCCGCGACGGCGTCTACTACCCCGATTCGCTGGTGGGAACCGACAGCCACACGACGATGGTCAACGGCATCGGTGTCGTTGCCTGGGGCGTGGGCGGCATCGAGGCCGAAGCCGCGATGCTCGGCCAGCCGGTCTATTTCCTGACGCCCGACGTCGTCGGCGTCGAGCTCAAGGGGCGGCTTCCCGAGGGCGCGACCGCGACCGACCTCGTGCTGACCGTCACCGAGATGCTGCGCAAGGAAAAGGTGGTCGGCAAGTTCGTCGAGTTCTTCGGCGAGGGTGCGGCGACGCTGTCGGTGCCCGACCGGGCGACCATCGGCAACATGGCGCCCGAGTACGGTGCGACGATGGGGTTCTTCCCCGTCGATGACGCGACGGTCGACTACCTGCGCGCGACCGGCCGCACCGAAGCCGAGATCGACGCCCTCGAGAGCTACTACAAGGCACAGGGCATGTTCGGAATGCCGCGCGCCGGCGACATCGACTACAGCAAGACGCTGACGCTGGACCTCGCCTCGATCACGCCGTCGGTGGCCGGACCCAAACGCCCGCAGGACCGCATCGAACTGCCGAAGCTCGCGTCGCGCTTCGCCGAGCTCTTCAGCAAGCCGGTCGCCGACAACGGTTTCGCCCAGCCTGCCGCCCGACTGCGCGCCCGCCTGCAGACGCAGCCGACGCGAGCCGGACGCGGCGCGATCAGCGACGCCTCGCAACAGCTTGCCCAGAACGGCCAGCCACGCGACGTCGTCGAGATGGTCAACAACCGCCCGACGCCGGATCGCATCACCCCACCTGCGGCAAGGCCGGTCGACATCGGCAACGGCGACGTCCTGATCGCGGCGATCACCTCGTGCACGAACACGTCGAACCCCAGCGTGCTGCTCGCCGCGGGCCTGCTCGCGAAGAAAGCCGTCGAGAAGGGGCTGACGGTCAAGCCGCACGTCAAGACGTCGCTGGCGCCGGGATCCCGCGTGGTGACCGACTACCTGACCAAGACCGGACTCCTCCCCTACCTCGAGAAGCTGGGATTCGACGTCGCCGCCTACGGCTGCACGACCTGCATCGGCAACGCCGGCGACCTGGCCCCCGAAATCAACGACGCGATCGCGGGCAACGACCTGGTCTGCGCCGCCGTACTGTCGGGCAATCGCAATTTC
>DATGDG010000114.1:0-9545 GCA_035311025.1 Casimicrobiaceae bacterium | reverse complement strand
CGAGCGCCGCGCGGAGGAGAACGAGAATGCCTGGGGCGGCGGCTGGGGCCGCACGGTCGAGCGCGACAACGGCGACACCGATACCGTGTACTTCCTCGCGTTCCTCGACTCCCACAGGAACGTCGAACTCAATCTCGGCTACGGCTGGTCGACCTACTGGGGCGACCGCCGATGGCCTCAGCCGGGATTGGGCTACACGCTGTTGATCATCCAGCGCCCCGATATCGCGAACGGAATTCCGTTCCCCGCGATCCTGCCGCTGTTCTCGCTGCGCTGGCAGAAGGCAACGCTGGTTTCGACGTTCATTCCGACGCTGAACGGCGGGATCAACCACGGCAGCACCCTGTACATATTCGGCCGCGTACTTTTCAAATGAGCGAAGTCGCACGATGAACGTCCTGATCGTAGGCTCCGGCGGTCGCGAGCATGCGCTCGCCTGGAAGATCGCGCAGTCGCCGCGGGTCGCCAAGGTGTTCGTCGCGCCGGGCAACGCCGGCACTGCGCGCGATCCGGACCTCACCAACGTCCCGGTCGAGGACATCGCGACCCTCGTCGCCTTCGCAAAACGCGAATCGGTCGGCCTGACCGTCGTCGGCCCCGAGGCGCCGCTCGCTGCCGGGATCGTCGACGCCTTTCGCGCATCGGGGCTGCGGATCTTCGGGCCCACGCGCGCCGCGGCCCAGCTCGAGAGCTCGAAGGATTTCGCCAAGGCATTCATGCTGCGGCACGGCATCCCGACTGCCGACTACCGGACGTTCACCGACGCCGGAGCCGCGCATGCCTGGGTCGACAGCCGCGGGGTGCCGATCGTCGTCAAGGCCGACGGCCTGGCGGCGGGCAAGGGTGTCGTCGTCGCGGCGGACGTCGCGGAAGCACACGCGGCGATCGACGCGATGCTCCCGGGCAACGCGGTCGGCGAAGCCGGCGCGCGCGTCGTGATCGAGGATTTCCTCGAAGGCGAGGAGGCGAGCTTCATCGTGATGGCCGACGGCACGCACGTGCTGGCGCTCGCTTCGTCGCAGGATCACAAGCGCCTGTCCGACGGGGACCAGGGCCCGAACACCGGCGGCATGGGCGCGTACTCTCCCGCACCCGTCGTCACGCCGACGGTCCACGCGCGCATCATGCGCGACGTGATCGTTCCCGCCGTCAACGGCATGGCGGCCGAAGGCATGCCGTACACGGGATTCCTCTATGCGGGGGTCATGATCGATGCGACCGGCGCGCCGCGGGTGCTCGAGTTCAATTGCCGGCTGGGCGACCCGGAAACCCAGCCGATCCTGGCGCGCCTGCGCTCGGACCTGGTCGTCCTGCTCGACCATGCGCTTGCCGGCACGCTCGATCGCATCGAGGCCGAATGGGATCGGCGCGCCGCGCTGACCGTCGTGCTGGCGGCGGCCGGCTATCCGGCATCGCCGCGCAAGGGCGACGTCATCGACGGTCTCGATCGCATCACCGACGATGCGCACCCCGGCGTCACCGTGTTTCACGCGGGCACCACGCTGTCCGACGGTGAGGTGCGGGTCAGTGGCGGGCGCGTGCTGGGGGTCACGGCGCTGGGCGATTCGATCCGGCAGGCGCAGCGCGCGGCTTACGCCGCGGTGTCGGCGATCCATTTCGATGGCATGCAGTATCGCAGCGACATCGGCCATCGCGCGCTGACGCGGCGAGGCTGATCGCGGGAGCCGCACGTGGACGAGTCCGGCGGGGCGGGTGGCAAGCCCGACATCGCGGCGATCCGCAGCTACCTGACCGGGTTGCAGCAGCGCATCGTCTCCGCGCTGCAGGGCGTCGACGGCGGGACGTTCCGGCGCGACGACTGGCAGCGCGCCGAGGGTGGGGGCGGCGTCACGATGTCGCTCGAGGACGGACAGGTCCTCGAGCGCGCCGGCGTCCTGTTCTCGCACGTGACGGGCCACCAGCTGCCGGCATCGGCAACGGCGCACCGCCCGCAGCTGGCTGGCCGCGTCTGGCAGGCGCTGGGGGTGTCGCTGGTGGTCCACCCGCGCAATCCCTATGCACCGACCGTGCACCTGAACGTGCGTTTCTTCATCGCGCCGGCGAGCGGCGAAGGGGCGGGCGGCGACGCGGACGGCGGGGCCGTCTGGTGGTTCGGCGGCGGCATGGACCTGACACCCTGCTACGGATTCGCCGAGGACGCCCGGCATTTCCATGCGACCTGCCGCGACGCCCTCGCGCCGTTCGGGGCCGGGCTCCATCCGCGCTTCAAGCGCGCCTGCGACGAGTATTTCTACCTGAAGCACCGCCAGGAAGCCCGCGGCATCGGCGGCATCTTCTACGACGACTTCAGCGACGGCGGCTTCGCGCAGGCGTTCGCAATGACGCGAAGCGTCGGCGACCATTTCGTTCCCGCCTACCTGCCGATACTCGAGCGTCGGCGCGGAATGCCTTACGCCGAGCGCGAGCGCGATTTCCAGGCCTATCGCCGCGGCCGCTACGTCGAGTTCAACCTCGTCTGGGATCGCGGGACGCTGTTCGGCCTGCAATCCAACGGACGCACCGAGGCGATCCTGCTGTCGATGCCGCCGCTTGCCCGATGGCGCTACGAATGGACGCCCGAGCCGGGGTCGCCGGAGGCACGGCTCTACTCCGATTTCCTGCCGGCACGCGACTGGCTCGCAACACCGGCGCTCGAAGCACGGAGATAGTCCGATGACCTCGGCAGGCGACGACCGGACGCGACGCGACGCCGGGGACGGCGATGATCCCCGGCCGCCGGCCGCGGCCGAGGGCGATCCGCTGGCAGAGCGACGTCTGTCCGGCAACCGGGTCTGGCGCGGCAAGCTGCTCGACGTGCGCCAGGATCGCGTGCGCCTGCCCGACGGCGGCGAGGCATTGCGCGAATACGTCGTCCATCCGGGGGCGGTGCTGATGATCCCCGAGCTTCCCGACGGGCAGCTGGTCGTCGAGCGGCAGTTCAGGTATCCGCTGAACCGCGCGTTCCTGGAGTTCCCCGCAGGCAAGCTCGATCCCGGCGAGACCGCGTTCGCCACCGCGCGGCGGGAGCTCGTCGAGGAGGCCGGATATGCGGCGGTCGAATGGACGCTGCTGGGCACCGTCCATCCGGTGATCTCCTATTCGACCGAGGTGATCGATCTCTATCTGGCGCGCGGGCTCGCCCACGTCGGGTCGCAGCTCGATCACGGGGAGTTCCTCGAGATCGCGACCTACACCGAAGACGCCCTCTACGCCGAGCTCGATGCCGGAGCACTGACCGATTCCAAGACGGTGGCTGCACTGGCGCTGTACTCGCGCTGGCGCACGGCGCCTGCACGCGCCTGCAGCCTGCGCATCACCGGATTGGTGCAAGGCGTGGGTTTTCGCGACTGGATGGTCGCGGCAGCGCAGAGCCTGGGTGTCGACGGCTGGGTGCGCAACGGCCGCGAAGGCCGGGTCGAGGCGCGGATCCAGGGGCCGCGGGAGGCCTGCGACCGGCTGATCGAGCGTTGCCGGCGGGGCCCGCGGGCGGCGCAGGTCGATGCCATCGTCATCCGGCGCGTCGCGCCGGAGGCGGGAATCGCCGGCTTTGCGCGCCGGCCGTCGGCCTAGCGGGCGCGTCGGGTCGCACGTGGACGGCCGGCGCGCGAACCGCCGGGGGGCGGCGCGGTCGAATCCTCGTGCGATGAATCTGTTTGACAATCTCGCCGTTCGCCAACATCATTCGGCGGCTGGCGGCGGGCGCTGTCCCCCGTCGATGCAGGTCTATACGCGGAGCTGAGGGGTTTCCGCGGGACCTGAACGGTCGCCAACAGAAGAACAGGCTGAATGATCGGCTGAACCACGGAACTCAACCTCGGAGGAAGCACATGGATCGCAAACCACCGCAGCGGAGCACGCGCCGCAACGTCCTGAAAGCCGGCCTGGCCGTCGGCGCAGCGCAGCTGGCGGGACCTTTCATCATCAGCGCGCGAGGCGAGGAGCCGGTCAAGATCGGCCTCGACAACCCGCTGACCGGTACCTACGCGGCTGTCGGCAAGAACGAGCTGATCGGCTGCCAGCTCGCGATCGAGCAGATCAACGCGAAGGGCGGCATCCTGGGCCGGCAAGCCGAGCTGATCGTCGAGGACTCGACCAGTGGCGATTCGAGCACGGCGGTACAGAAGGCGCGCAAGCTGATCGACCGCGACCATGTCAACTTCCTGCTCGGCAACGTGAATTCGGCGCTGGCCCTCGCCATGGCCGACGTCAGCAACGAGAAGAAGGTCCTGCACATCGTGCCTGGCGGGCACACGGACGCCGTCACCGGCGCGACCTGCCACTGGAACGTGTTCCGCGTCTGCAACACGACGCAGATGGAGGCCAACGCGGTGGCGCCTGCGCTGATCAAGAACGCGGGCAAGAAGTGGTACTTCATCACGCCCGACTACGCGTTCGGGCACACGCTGCAGGCGGGCCTCGAAAAGGCGGGAGCCAGGCTCGGCTATACGAAGCTCGGGGCCGACCTGACCCCGCTGGGCACCACGGACTTCTCGTCCTACCTGATCAAGGCGGAATCGGCGAAGCCGGACGTGATCATCTTCCTGACCCAGGGCGACGACATGATCAATGCCCTCAAGCAGGCAGTGCAGTTCGGGCTCGACAAGCGTGTCCATCTCGCCGGTGCCCAGCAGGAGCTCGAGGCGCTCGAGGGCCTGCCGCCCGAGGCGCGGATCGGAACCTGGGTGTTCGAGTGGTACTGGAACCAGCCGAATGTCCCGCACGTCGCCGACTTCGTCGCAGCGATCAAGAAGAAGAGCGGCCGCGTTCCGACCGCTCGCACCTGGTTCGGCTTTGCGTCGACCTGGAGCTGCGCGCTTGCCGCCAACGACGCCAAGTCGCTGGATGCGGTCAAGATGGCGAAGACGCTCCAGGGCTTCAAGCTTCCGCCCGAGGTCGGTCTGATGCCCGATACGCCGTTCTATCGCGCGGGACAGAACCAGTTGATCGGAAGCCTCTACGTGGGGAACGCGCAGGCGAAGGGCTCCGCGCCCGACGATCTGTTCCATGTGAGCGAGGTCGTTCACGGCGTGGATGCGGCAGGCACGCTCGAGGAGTCCGGCTGCAAGATGACCTGGCCGGCGTAACCCGCCGCTAGCGACCGTCGGCCGCAGGCTTGGGCGCCCGGCCGGCGATCAATTCGAAGCTGCAACGCGCCGTTGCCAGTCTGCTGGCAACGGCGCGGCTGCGTCATGAGCGGTTGCGTGCTGTTCCCGGGGAGACCGACGTCGCATGTCCCAGCTGATCCTGTTCAACCTGTTCAACGGCCTGATCGTCGGCGCGTTCTATGCGCTGATGGCACTCGGCCTGTCGCTGATCCTGAACCTCAGCGGCGTCATCAATTTCGCGCACGGGGGTTTCCTCGCGCTGGGCGCCTACATCGCCTACACGCTGCTGCCCTACGTCGGTTTCTGGGGAGCCTTGGTGATCGCGCCGTTCCTGACCGCGTTCCTCGGCATCATCATCGAGCGACTGCTGATCCGGCGCCTCTACGGCCGTGATCCCCTCTACGGCCTGCTGCTCACCTTCGGGCTCGCCTACATCTTCGAGGACGTCTCCCGCGCCATCTGGGGGGCGCAGAGCGTTCCATTCTCGGTGCCCGCATTCCTCACCACCCCGCTCAGCACTTCGTTCTTCTTCCTCACCGGCTACCGCGTGTTCATGGTCGTGCTGGTCACCATTGCGGTCGCGGCGCTGTTCTACATCCTGAACCGGACGCGGCTGGGGATGCGCATTCGCGCCGGCACGCTGGATCTCGAGACCGTGTCGACGCTCGGCGTCAACACGCGGGTGCTGCGCAACCTGAATTTCGGCCTTGGTATCTTTCTCGCCGGCCTCGCCGGCGTGCTCGCGGCCGGCCAGCTCGGTCTGCAGCCGACGATCGGCACCTCGCTGATCATGCCGAGCTTCGTCGCGATCATCGTCGGCGGGCTGGGCAGCCTTCCGGGGACGCTGCTCGGGGGGCTGCTGATCGGCGTCGCGGCGAACCTGACGACCGTGTTCTTCCCCTCGGCGACCGAAGCGGTGATGTACGTGATGATGGGACTGGTGCTCCTGCTGCGCCCGCGCGGCCTGCTGGGCGAGGAAGGGAGACTGCAATGAGGGGCCTCGCGAAACCCAGCACCAACGCGCTGGTGGTGCTGCTGCTGGCGACGATGCCGTTCTGGATGCAGTACATCGGCGGCTACACCGAGCTCGCCACCCAGGTGCTGGTGATGGCGCTGGCGGCGATGGCGCTCAACTTCCTGCTCGGTTTCACCGGCACCCTGTCGTTCGGCCACGCGGCGTACTTCGGGCTCGGCGGATACGGCGTTGCGATGATCATCAAGTACATCGTGCCGAGCACGCCGCTGGGAATTCTGGTGGGGGTTGCCGTGGGCACCATCGCCGCGATGTTGATCGGGGCGTTGATCATCAAGCTGCGCGGCGTCTATTTCGCGATGGTGACGATCGCTTTCGGCCAGGTGTTCTTCTTCATCGCCTTCCGGTGGAATTCGGTGACCGGCGGCGACGATGGGCTGACCAACTGGAAGCGGCAGGCGCTGGACTTCGGCTTTGTCCGGGTCGAGCTGCTGGACCACCCGCTGAGCTTCTACTACTTCGTGCTGACCCTGTTCCTGGTCGCGGCGGCTTGCATGGGAATCATCCTGCGCTCCCCGTTCGGGCGCACGCTGCTCGCGATCCGCGAGAACGAGAAGCGCGCCCGCTTCCTCGGGATTCCGGTCGAGCGCCACCTGTGGATTTCGTTCGTCATCTCCTGCGCATTCTGCAGTCTCGCGGGCACGTTGTACGCGCTGCTCAACAACTTCATCGACCCGCGGGCGCTGTTCTGGGGGCAGTCGGGCAACTTCGTGATCATGGCGGTGCTGGGCGGCATGCGCTCGTTCTGGGGCCCGCTGGTCGGCGCGGCGATCTTCGTCGTCCTGCAGGATTTCGTGTCCAGCCGCACCGAGAACTGGATGTCGTTCGTGGGCCTGTTCTTCGTCCTCATCGTGCTGTTCTTCCCGCGCGGCGTGCTGGGAATGCTGCGTCGCAGGAGCGGCCGATGAGCCTCCTGCGCGTGGAAAATGCGACGCGTGCGTTCGGCAGCCTCGTCGCGGTCAACGACGTCTCCCTCTCGGTCTCCCCGGGCGAGTTGCAGGCCGTCATCGGGCCCAACGGCGCCGGCAAGACCACGTTCTTCAACCTGATCAGCGGTTTCTTCCCGCCGACGTCGGGGAGGATCTGGTTCGACGACAAGGACGTGACCGACCTCGCCCCGCACCAGCGGGTGCAGATGGGCATGGCACGCACGTTCCAGATCACCGAGATCTTTCCGGAGCTGACCGTCCGGCAGAACCTGCGCATCCCGGTCGAGATCGCCGCGGGGCTGCGGCTGCGTCCGTGGATCTCGCGCCGGACGCGCGACGAGATCGATGCCCGGGTCGTCGAGCTGATGCTGCAGGGGAACCTCGAGGACAAAGCGGGGCGCCTGGTCGGCGAACTGTCGCACGGCGACCAGCGCGCGACCGAGATCATGATGGCACTCGCGCTGAAGCCGCGCCTTCTCCTCCTCGACGAGCCGACGGCGGGCATGGGGGACCAGGAGACCTACGACATCACGCGGTTGATACGCAAGCTGCACCGGGAGCGGAACCTCGCGATCGTGCTCATCGAGCACGACATGCGCGTCATCTTCCACCTGGCCGACCGGATCATGGTGCTCACCGAAGGACGCGTCCTCGCCGACGGAACACCCGACGAGATCGCGAAGGACGAGCGCGTGCAGGCGGCCTACCTGGGAGAATCGCATTGAACGTGCTCGAAGTCGAAGGGCTGCACACCTACTACGGCAAGAGCCACATCCTGCACGGCGTGAGTCTCGTCGTTCCCGAGGGGAACATCGTGGCGCTGCTCGGGCGCAACGGCGCCGGCAAGTCGACGACGCTGCGCAGCATCGTCGGCCTGACGCCGCCGCGCGAGGGCGCGATCCGGGTGTTCGGGCAGGCGACGACGCACTGGGCTCCCGACCAGATCGTGAACCTCGGCCTCGGGTACGTGCCCGAGGGCCGTCGCATCTTCCCGACCCTCACCGTCGAGGAGAACCTGCTGGTGCCGGTCGCGCGCCCGGGCCCCTGGACGGTCAAGCGCGTGTTCGAGTCGTTCCCGCGACTGGCCGAACGCAAGAGCAACAAGGGCAGCCAGCTCTCGGGTGGCGAGCAGGAGATGCTCGCGATCGCGCGCACGCTGATGCTGAACCCGAAGATCCTGGCGCTCGACGAACCGTCGCAGGGCCTCGCCCCGCTGATCGTCCGCGAGGTCTTCCACATCGTCACCGAGGCTCGCAAGGAAGGCATTTCGGTGCTGCTGGTCGAGCAGAACGTCCGGGCGACGGTGGCCATCGCCGACCATGCCTACGTGCTCGACAACGGCAGCATCGTCTATTCGGGACCGGCGGCGGAATTCGCCAAGGACGAGCAGCGGGTCCGCGCGCTGGCAGGCGCCAGCGCCGAGAAGTGGGAAATGGAAGACTGAGCTTCGGGCCGGGCGCGCGGACGCTCGCCCGGCCGGCGCGCTCAGGACACGCCGAAGATGTCCTTCCACGCCGCATACGAAGCCGCGGCCGACCACGGCAGCGCGAGCAGCAATCCCACACCGTCGGTCAGGAGCCCCAGCATCAGCAGTCCGAAGGACAGGGCGCCCCAGACGGCAAGCGGCCCCGGGTTGCGGGCGAATGCGGCGAAGCTCTGCGCGAATGCCTCGCCGAACGGGATGCCGTCGAACAGCACCGCGAAGGGCACGAACGTCAGCGGCAGCGACACCAGCATGCCTGCGGCGTAGGTGACGATCAGCGCCGAAGCGGACACCGGCACGTCGGCCGCCGGCGCCAGCATGTCGATGCCGCCGAACTCCATGGCGACCAGCGCCTCGGCGCCGAACACGGCGGCGCCGGCGACGACGACCGCCGCCAGTGCGCCTGGCGACGCACCGGCGATCGCGGCGAGGTGACGCAGGCGCGGGCGGTCCCCGCGATCGGCGGCGAGGCTCGCGTATAGCAGGCTGCATTCGGCCAGCGGAATCAGCCCCTGCCCGATCGCGATGCCGATCGCGGGCAAGAGGTTGAGCGCCAGGTTGGCGGCGAGGATGGCGAGCGCGAGCGCAGAGAACCCGAAAGGCCCACGCTTCCAGAGCAGCATCGCCTCGCGGTACCACTCGAATGCGCGATCGACGCCGACCGCGCGCGGCGTGCGGCGGAAAGCCGGGTCGCGCTGCAGATGGGTGTTGTCGTCGGGAATGCGCGCCGTCCCTGCGATCAGAGATCCTCGCCGAGGTAGGCGGCTCGCACCTTGGGATCGTGCAACAGCTTCGCCGCGTCGCCCTCGAGCGTGATCTCTCCCGACTCCATCACGTACCCGCGGTCGCTGACCTCCAGCGCGAGCCTCGCATTCTGCTCGATCAGCAGGATCGTCACGCCTTCCCTGGACACGGCGATGATCGTCTCGAACACCTTCTGGACCATCAGGGGTGCGAGCCCCATCGACGGCTCGTCGAGCAGCAGCAGTTTCGGC
>DATGDG010000113.1:0-3446 GCA_035311025.1 Casimicrobiaceae bacterium | reverse complement strand
CTGGCCTGCAAGCGCCTGGTCGATCGCGGCCTGCATGGCCCGGATTCTACGCCGTGCTGCGTCACCGTCAATCGCGCCGCCCGCCGCCGCGAGACCGGGAGCGCCGGGCGCGGCCGACCGGCGCTCGCGCAGCAACTCGTTGGCGATGTTGAGCGCGGCCATCACCGCGATCCGCTCGCCGCCGGTGACCTTGCCCGCATCCCGGATCTCGCGCATCCTGCCGTCGAGAAACGTCACGGCTTCGCCAAGCTCTTCGCGCTCGCTTTCCTTGCACGCGATCTTGAAGCTGCGCCCGAGGATCGAGACGTCGAGCGTCACCATCCGCGACGCGTCGCCCGAATCGGCGCTCATTCGACCGGCATCCTCGAGATCAGCGCATCGAGGCGCGAACTCGCCTGCGACATGCGAAGCGCGAGGTCGCGATTCCTGTCCTGCGCCGCCCGGAGCTCGAGGCGCAGCGCTTCGTTCGCCTCGTGCAGCGCACGCGCATGCGCAATCAGCGCATCGACCCGTTCTTCCAGCGCAGCGAGATCGTTGTCCATGATGTGGCGGAACTATAGGCGGCGCGTCGCGGGCGCGTCAACCTGCGGGAGGCGCATCGCGGCGCCGAGCGGACCCGCGCATATCCGAAGGCGGGAACGGTCAGCGCGCTGCGCGATCCGCGGGATCGGTGTCGAGTCCGACGTAGCGCACCGCAAGTACATCGAGCTCCTCGACGCCGCCGGGGGTCTTCAGCGTGACGCTGTCGCCTTCGCGCGCCTTCAGCAGCGCGCGCGCCATCGGCGAGATCCAGCTGATGTAGCCGCGCTCTGCGTCGATTTCGTCGACGCCCACGATGCTGACGGTACGCTCGGCGCCATGCGCATCGGCAACCGTGACCGTTGCCCCGAAGAAGACCCGGGATCCGGCTTCGTCGTCGCGCCGCGCCCCGGGGTCGACGACCTCGGCCCGGTCGAGGCGGCGAACCAGGAAGCGGATCCTGCGATCGATCTCGCGCAGGCGCTTCTTGCCGTAGATGTAGTCGCCGTTCTCCGACCGATCGCCGTTGCCGGCCGCCCAGGCGACCGTTGCCACCATCTCGGGCCGTTCGCGCGAGACCAGCCCGTCGAGCTCGCGCTTGAGCCGCGCGAACCCGCCCGGCGTCATGTAATTGCGCGTGCCAGGCGGCAGTGGCGACGCGTCTTCCGGAGCATCGTCCGCGTCGTCCGGGGGCGCCTGCTCGCTGGTGAAAGCCTTGCTCATGGGTCCATCCTGCGCCGCGTCGAGACTTGCCCGCGGCCAAAAAGCGGTGCAACGCGGCTCGCGCCCCGCTGCATTTGCGGATTATAGGCCGCCGCGCGTATCCCGATGCGCCTGCGCGAGCGCCGCGCAAAGCCTCGCCATGCCGTCGACGAAACGCGGACCGGGCCGGTGAAGGAGGTTCGCGTCGACGACGAACAGGTTGCCTAGACGCACCGCGGCAAGCCCGGTCCACCGTCGCCAGTGATCGAGCCACGCCGGACGCACGGCGCCGTCGGTTCCCGCGACGATCACCTGCGGATCGGCTGCGAGCACCGCCTCGACGCTCACCTGGAGCGCGGGCACCGGCTGCGTGCCGAAGACGTTCGTCCCGCCGCAATGCTCGATCGCCTGCGTGACCAGCTGCTCGCCGCCGAGCGTATAGATGGGGGCGTCGTAGACCTGGTAAAAGACGCGCAGCGGTGGCGGACGGACGGCGGAGCGTGAAAGCGCGGCGACCTTCGCGCGAAAGCGCGCTGCGGCGGCATCGGCGACCGCCGGCGTGCCCGCCAGGATTCCCAGCCTGGCGATCTCCGACGCGATGTCGTCGATTCGGCGCGCATCGGTCTCGAACACCGGGAAGCCGTGGCCCTTGAGCCAGGCCACCTGCGCGGGCGTCGTCCAGGGCCAGGTGACGATCAGGTCGGGAGAAAGCGCGACGATGCGCTCGAGGTCGAGCGCGGCGACGTCGCCGATCACCGGCAGCTTGGTGGCCGCCGGGGGCCAGTCCGACCCCTTGACGACGCCGACGACGCGATCGCCGGCGCCGGCCGCGAACACGAGCTCGGTCGCATGCGGCGCCAGCGTCACGATGCGCCGCGCGGGCATCGCCAGCACGATCGTGGTGCCCGCATCGTCGACCACACGCACGTCCGCCCGGGCCGGCACGGCAGCGGTCGCGAACCCTGCGGCGGCGAGCAGGATCGCGCCGAGGCGCCTGTACCGACCCGGCGGGCGCGGCGTGCTCACCGCTGCCACCGCACCCCGGCGAAGAAGCGCGCACCACCGGTCGCGTAGTCGGCGGCGAGCTCGTAGTTCTTGTCGAGCACGTTGTCGCCGCGAACGAAGAGCGTCACGCCCTGCGTGAGCGACCATTCGGCGGCGAGGTTCACGATTCCGTAGCCGCCGAGCTTGCGCAGGTTCTCCGCATCGTCGTATCGCTCCGACGATCCGACCCACTCCGCGGTCAGGCGCGCGCGGCCCGCCTGCTGCGACAACGACAGCGCCGCGTGCCTGCGCGCCCGCCGGGGCAGCAGGTGCCCGGTCGCGTCGTCGGTGGGCGACTGCAGGTCGGCCGAGGCATGGACGGCCGTGTCGCGCCAGCTCCAGTCCCCGGTGAGCGTGACGCCCGCAAGCGTGGCGTCGGCGACGTTGTTCGGCCTGCAGTTGAAGTCGACATCGCACTGGAAGACGATCAGGTCGCGCACGCGGTTGTCGTATCCCACCGCCTGCGCCTGCCAGCTTGCCTCGCCGATGCGGCCTGTTGCGTGAATCCCGGCCTCGACGTTGCGCGAGGTCTCGGGCCGAAGGTCGGGATTCGAATAGTCCGGGTAGTAGAGGTCGTTGAAGGTCGGCACCCGGAACGCCGTTCCGGCGCTCGCCGTGAAGCGCCAGACGGGCGAAATCCGGTAGCCCCAGGCGATCGCACCCGTCGTTTTCCCGCCGTACTGGCTCGACTGGTCGTGGCGCAGGTTCGCCTGCAGCGCGTTCGCGCCCGCGACCCGGCGCCAGATCGCCGTCACCGAATTCGTGTCCCGCTCGTCGACGGTGAATCCCGGATCCGCGTCCACCCGCTCCTCGCGTCGCTCGGCCGCGAGGGTCACGGTTCCAGCCGACAACGCGAAATCGTTCTGCCATGCGTATTGACGCTGGCGCGTCCTGAACGGGTAGTCGCCATACCTGGTCTTCGACACCGAATCGTCGTTGCCCTCGCCGGCGGACAGGTTCGATTTCCACCACGCCGCGAGGCGGTTGACGGTCGCCGCCTGCCAGGACATGAGGGTGGTGATCGTCCGGTCGTTGAAGTTGTCGCCGGCATCGAACTGGTTGTCGAGCTGGCTGCGGAAAAACTGCAGCGAAAGCGTGTGCCCGGGCGCGGGGGTCAGCGATCCATTGGCGGAGACGCTGCCATCGCGATATCCGTCGCGATCGGGGTCGTAGCTGAAGTT
>DATGDG010000112.1:0-11133 GCA_035311025.1 Casimicrobiaceae bacterium | reverse complement strand
CGGGAACTCGATCTCGTCGACCTGCGGCTTCACGTTGTTCCACTTGTAGTTGCGCAGCGCCGAGACCTGAATCTCCGAGTCGAAGTGGCCGATGTTGCAAACGATGGCGCGATGCTTCATCGCGCGCATGTGGTCGATGGTGATGACGTCGACGTTGCCGGTGGCGGTGACGAAGATGTCGGCGCGCGGCGCGGCATCTTCCATGGTCACGACCTCGTAGCCTTCCATCGCCGCCTGCAGCGCGCAGATCGGGTCGATCTCCGACACCATTACGCGGCAGCCGGCCTGGCGCAGCGAGGCGGCCGAGCCTTTGCCGACGTCGCCGAAGCCCGCGACCATCGCCACCTTGCCCGACATCATGACGTCGGTGCCGCGGCGGATGCCGTCGACCAGCGATTCACGGCAACCGTAGAGGTTGTCGAACTTCGACTTGGTCACCGAATCGTTGACGTTGATGGCCGGCCACAGCAGGCGGCCTTCCTTCGCCATCTGGTAGAGGCGGTGCACGCCCGTGGTGGTCTCCTCGGTGACGCCCTTGATGCCGGCCTTGAGGCGCGAGTAGAACTTCGGCTCGGCCTCGAGCCTCTTCGCGATCGCCGCGAACAGCGCCGATTCCTCCTCGTTCGCCGGATGCGCGATCACCGACCGGTCCTGCTCGGCCTGGGCGCCGAGGTGCACGAGCAGCGTCGCGTCACCGCCGTCGTCGAGGATCATGTTCGGCGCCTGCCCGCCGCCCCATTGGAAGATGCGGTGGGTGAATTCCCAGTACCGTTCGAGCGTCTCGCCCTTGTAGGCGAACACCGGCGTGCCACGGGCGGCGATCGCCGCCGCCGCGTGGTCCTGCGTCGAATAGATGTTGCACGACGCCCAGCGGACCTCTGCGCCCAGTGCCTGCAGCGTCTCGATCAGCACCGCGGTCTGGATCGTCATGTGCAGGCTGCCGGCGATGCGGGCGCCGCGCAGCGGCTGCCCCGGGGCGAATTCCTCGCGGATCGACATCAGGCCGGGCATCTCGGTTTCGGCGATCGCAATCTCCTTGCGACCCCAGTCGGCAAGCGACAGGTCGGCGACTTCGCAGTCGGCGAACTTGCCAGTCTCGTTCACGGCATTCATCGGTCACTCCGTTGGCAACGGGCGACGGGTCCGGCGGATGGACGATGCGATCGCCCGTTGGCCGCCGACTTCGTCGCGGTTCAACGAGCGCAGTTGCAAAAGTGGCAGCATGCCGGGGCGCGACGCCCGGGCACCATGCCCTCCCCGAGCCTGGCCCGGCAGGTCGATGCCTGCACGGGTTGCAACGCTCCTCGGGGCGCAAGAGGATGGCAATTGTACCGCAGCCGCCGCGCCGGGGAATTCCGGCGCCGGCGAGCGGCGGCGCCGTGGCCGGCCCCGCCTGCGCCCCCTGCTCAGCGCAGTTCGCGCTTCCCGCGCAGCACCAGTGCGATGCCTGCAAGCACGGCCGCGCATCCGGCCATCGGCGCGAACGAGAGTCCTGCGATTCCGGTCGCATCCCACAGCGCGCCGCTGACCACCGCCACGACGACTGCGGCGCCATAGCTCAGCGTGAACACGCCGGCGGAGGTGCGGGCGACGTCTTCGGGCGGGCAGAGCAGCGCCGGAAGCGTGAGCCCGAGGATCAGCGCGGCGGCGTCGGAAAAGCCGAGCAGGCCGGCGAACACCGGCGTCGCCGGCCCGACGACGAAGACGAGGCCCGCGATCGCGGTCAGCGACAGCACGCCCGAGAGGATGTACGGCCATGCCAGACGCTCGAGCCTGCGCGCGATCGCGAGCAGCAGCAACGACGCCGGGATCTGCCCGAAATTGAGCGCCGTCAGCGTCACGCTGATCAGGTCGGGCCTGCCCTGGTTTGTCAGGTAGACCGGGATGAATGCATTGGTCCCGAAATAGATCGCATTGACGCAGCAGAACAGCACGCCCAGACGCCAGACGAGGCCGCGATGCCAGTCGGGCATCCAGCGCCTCGGCTTGCCTTTCATCGCGAGGAACGGATCGGGAAAACGCGGGGCGCGAACGTGCACGAGCAACGCCGTCAGTGCGATCGGAATGGCCCACAGCGCCAGTGCCGCCCGCCAGCTCCCGCCAGCCAGCGGCAGCACGACCGGCAGCATCAGCAGCACCGGGATCACCTCGCCGACCAGCAGGCCGTTGGTGTAGGTCGCGGTCCCCAGCGCGATCTGCGGCAGCGGCATCCAGTGGCGCACCGTCGTCGGCATGACCGGCTGCATGATCGCCACCCCGGCCGACATCGCGATGCTCGTCACCAGCAGCAGTGGGAAGCTGAAGGCCAGACCGCGCAACGCTGCGCCGGCCGCAACCAGCGCGAGCCCGCCCACCAGCGCGCCGCGCACCCCGATGCGGGCGACCAGCAGCGCGCCGCCCAGTGCGGCGAGGGCGAACAGCGCCGGCGCGATGCTGCCGAGAATGCCGACCTCGGTCGCCGAGAGACCGAAATCGCTGCGAATCATCGGAATCACCGGCGGAACCGCCAGGATCGTCAGGCGCAGCGCGATCCCGGACAGCCACAGCAGCAGCAACGACATCCAGATCGAGCGGTCGTCGCGCCCCGGCGAATCGTCGGTCATCGCGGGCTGCCGACGGGGCCCGATCGCCGCTCGACGGACGCCGCCCCGCCCGATTCCGTCGCGAGCAGCGCATTGGCGAGACTCGACTCGCGCTTGTAGAAACCCTCGGTGTGGAAGGTCTCCTCGAGCGCGTACAGCTCGTAGTCGAGGTGATGACAGATCTCGTGGCAGAGCGTGCGCAGGAAGGTCCTGAACGCGACGACCTGCCCGCGGGCGGCGGTGCGCATCCAGACGCTGATCGTCGCGCCTTTGCCGCCGTCTTCCGGCTCGTAGAGGCCGTGCAGCTCGCCGTAATCGTCGGCGGGGCGCCGGGCGAGCACGCGCATCGCGATCGACGGCACGCGATAGCCGCGCGTCAGCGCGTCGACCAGATCCTGGCAGGCGCGGCGCAACGCGCCGCGGTCGTCGGCCGCGAGCGCCGACCGGATTCTCGCGACGCATTCGCCTGCCGAGACCCCCGGAGGCAGCGCGAGGGTGTCGATCGCGTCGCTCGCGCAGTAGATCCGCTTGCGGGCCGCGGACAGGCGATCGTAATAGGCGAAAGGCACGGACGGCCAAAAGGGTCGGACAGCAACAGGGGCGGGCAGCGACAGGCGCGGGCGACAGGTGCTCGCCGGGCAACGCGCAGCCGCCGAAATGGACCGGGGCCGCCACGGCGGCCCCGGTCGGAAGCGGATGCACCTGCGCGCGCTGCGTTACGCTTTCTTGATCTTCTCGAGCATCTTGAAGATGCCCTTCGGGGCGCCGACGAACATGCGCTTGAAGGTCTTGGGCAGGCAACGGCGCTCGAGCGTGTTGCGGCGGGTGCGGCTGCGTTCGGCCATCGGGGTTCTCCAGTCGGTCGGATGCCGCGAGTTCGGCTCGCGGAAAGCCTGCGATTATACCCGCTAGCGCTGGCCGACCCCGGGACCCCGGAACACGGCTGCAGCAGTACGGGGCGCGCTGCGCGTGTACTGCGGTGGCGGCAGGACCGTCGCGCCCATCGCGGCAGCAGCGTGCCACGGCCATCGCGGGTCCCACAGGAAAGCCCGGCCCATCGCGATCAGGTCGGCGTCGCCGGCGGCGAGGATCGCCTCGGCCTGCTCGGCACCCGTGATGAGGCCCACCGCCATCGTGACGGCGCCGGTCGAGCGCCGGATCTCGCGCGCGAAGCCGACCTGGTAGCCGGGCCCGAGCGCGATCTTCTGCAGCGGCGACACGCCTCCGCTCGACGCGTCGATGTAGTCGCAGCCCCGCGCGACCAGCAGGCGGGAGAGCTCGACCGATTCATCGAGCGTCCAGCCGCCCTCGACCCAGTCGCTGCAGGACAGGCGCACGCCGAGCGGCCGCGAATCGGGCCAGGCGGCGCGCACTGCATCGAACACCTCGAGCGGAAAGCGTGCGCGCGCTTCGAAACTGCCGCCGTAGCGATCGCTGCGTCGATTGGCGAGCGGCGAGAGGAACTCGTGCAGCAGGTAGCCGTGCGCCATGTGGAGCTCGAGCGCGTCGATGCCCGCGCGCTCGGCGCGGCGCGCGCTTTCGACGAAGGATTCGCGGATGCGCGCGAGATCGCCGGGTTGAAGCTCGGCCGGGGCAGGTTCGCCGGCGCCGTGCGGAACCGCCGAAGGCGCGACGGGCCGCCAGCCGCCTTCCTCCGGCAGCAGCAGCGATCCGCCGTCCCAGGGCCGCCGCGACGAACCCTTGCGTCCCGAGTGGGCGAGCTGCATCGCCACCGGCATCGGCGGTGACAGCGCGCGGGCCCGGGCGAGAACCCGAAGCAGCGCTTCCTCGCAGGCGTCGTCGTAGAGGCCGAGGCAGCCGGGGGTGATCCGCCCTTCGGCGGAGACCGCCGTCGCTTCGATCGTGAGCATCCCCGCCCCCGACATCAGCAGCTGTCCCCAGTGGACGAGGTGCCAGTCGGTGGCCCGACCGTCGACCGCCGAGTACTGGCACATCGGCGAGACGACGATGCGATTGGCGAGCCGCAGTCCGCGCAGGACGAACGGGTCGAACAGCCTGGCGATGCCGGAACCCTCAGTCGGCGGCGATCGCCGCACGCAGGCCCGCGGCCTCGCGCAGCATTTCGGCCTTGTCGGTCGCCTCCCAGGTGAACTCCGGTTCGTCGCGCCCGAAATGACCGTAGGCCGCCGTCTTGCAGTAGATCGGCCGCAGCAGGTCGAGCATCCGCACGATGCCTTTCGGCCGCAGGTCGAAGTGCGCCTGGACCAGCTCGGCGATGCGCTCGTCGGGGATGCGGCCGGTGCCCTCGGTGTACACGGTGACGTTGATCGGCTTGGCGACGCCGATCGCGTACGACACCTGAACCTGGCATTGGCGCGCGATGCCCGCAGCGACGACGTTCTTCGCGACATAGCGCGCGGCGTAGGCCGCGGAACGATCGACCTTCGACGGATCCTTGCCGGAGAACGCGCCGCCGCCGTGGGGCGCCGCGCCGCCGTAGGTGTCGACGATGATCTTGCGTCCGGTCACGCCGGCATCCCCGTGGGGACCGCCGATCTCGAAGCGCCCGGTGGGATTCACGAGGAACCGCGTGCCGGCGAGCATGTCCTTGGGAAACACCGGCTTGACGATTTCCTCGATGACCGCCTCGGCGAGTTCCTTCTGGCGATCGTTCATGCTCGGGTGATGCTGGGTCGACAGCACGACGGTGTCGACGCTCTTCGGCTTGCCGTCGACGTAGCGCACGGTGACCTGCGACTTCGCATCGGGGCGCAGCCACGGCAGCCTTCCGTCGCGGCGCACTTCGCTCTGGCGCTGCACGACCCGGTGCGCGTAGTAGATCGGGAAAGGCATCAGGGTCGGCGTCTCGTCGCAGGCATAGCCGAACATCAGGCCCTGGTCGCCAGCGCCCTGGTTCAGGTAATCGTCGGACGCCCGGTCGACGCCCTGCGCGATGTCGGGCGACTGGCGTCCGTAGCAGACCATCACCGCACAGCCGTCGGCATCGAAGCGCAGCGCCGGGTCGTTGTAGCCGATGCGGCGGATCGTCTCGCGCGCCACCCGACTGTAATCGACGTTCGCATCGGTCGTGATTTCGCCGGCCATGACGACCATCCCGGTCGAGACCAGCGTCTCCGCCGCGACGCGGCCGGTCGGGTCATGCTCTAGAATCGCATCGAGCACTGCATCGGAGATCTGGTCCGCGACCTTGTCCGGATGACCTTCCGACACCGATTCCGACGTGAACAGAAACTCGCTCATTGCCTCTCCCGCTGTTGGGAATCCTGCCCGGCGGCGTCTGCGCGAGCAGACGCAGCGCGAAAGCCCGGCCATTCTAGCAGAGCCCCTCTTGCGTCCCCGGCGGCCCATCCGGCGCCCGACGACGACGGCATGCGCGCCGACGGCGGGAATTCGCGGCGCCCAGCCCGACCGCGCGTGGTGTGCCGCCGGCCGGGAGCGCCCGTGAGCGGCAACATCCGGCCCGCGAGCGCGGAGGCGATCGCCGAGGCCGCGCGCCTGTTGCGGGCGGGCGAGCTCGTCGCATTCCCCACCGAGACCGTCTACGGCCTGGGCGCCGACGCGTCGAACCCGGTGGCGCTGCGGCGCCTGTTCGAAGCCAAGGGGCGTCCCGCCGATCATCCGGTGATCGTGCACGTCGCCGACCTCGCCCAGGCCGAACGCTGGGCGGCGGCGATGCCGGCCGGTGCACGGGCGCTCGCCGCGGCGTTCTGGCCAGGTCCGCTGACCCTGATCGTCCTTCGCGCAGCCGGGGTCAGCGACGCCGTGACCGGAGGCCAGGCCAGCGTCGGCCTGCGCGTACCCTCGCACCCGGTGGCCCGCGCGCTGCTCGCCGAATTCGGCGGCGGCATCGCGGCGCCGTCGGCCAACCGCTTCGGCCACGTCTCGCCGACGACCGCGCGACACGTCGCCGACGACCTGGCCGACGCGGTCGCGCTGATCCTCGACGGCGGTCCCTGCGACGTCGGCATCGAAAGCACGATCGTCGCATTCGACGGCGACACGCCGATGCTGCTGCGTCCGGGGGGCATCGGCGCCGATGCGATCGCCGCCGCGCTCGGACGCATGCCCGTCCAGGGCGGCGCCTCGGCACCACGCGCGTCCGGGACGCTCGCCTCGCACTATGCGCCTCGCACGCCTTCGACGCTGGTGTCCGGGGAGGCGCTGCGCGCCGAACTCTCCCAGCTTGCCGATCGCGACGAGCGCGTGGCGGTCCTCGCGCGCGACGTCGCGATCCCCGAATCCTTCGACGGCCTGTGGATCCGCGCGCCGCGGGACGCGGTCGCGTATGCGCGCGCGCTCTACGCGAACCTGCGCAGCCTCGACGCCGCGGGTGCGGACGCAATCCTCATCGAGGACGTGCCGGCGGATCGCGCATGGACGGCAGTGCGCGACCGGCTCGCGCGCGCCACCGCGGGCATCGACGACGACCGCGACTGACCCTATCGACCGCCGGCGGTGCCGCAATGCCCGTCGGACACGGCGTCCAGAAACGGCACGATGACGTCGACGAGTTTCGCCTCTGCGCCATGGTAGAAATGGTCGACCCCCGGGACGGTCACCGCGCGCGAACAGCCGTCGGCCGGCAGCTGCGATACGCGCGCCGGGTTGCTCGCCAGGACGGCGGGGAGGTCTGCGCCTGCGACGACGTCGAGGACCGGAATGCGCGGGCGAACCGAGAACGCGACCGCCATGCCGACGGGCACCCAGGCGTCGATGCCCGCGCCTTCGCGTGCAGAGGCTTGCGCGCCTGCGCCCGCCGCCGCTGCGCCATGCGCGAGCCACGCATCGGTCATCGCCGCGCCGAGGCTGTGCGAGACGACGGCGACCTTCGCATAGCCGCGCCCATGCAGCCAGGCAAGCGCCGCCGACAGCCGCGCGCCGGCTTCCGGATAGAGAGCGACATAGTCGGCCGGCGGAGCCTCGGCGGCGAGCACCGGCATCTGCACGGACAGCGTCGCGAACCCGTGGTCGGCAAGGCTCGTGCGCACGACGTTGATCAGGTCCCAGTCGGGGTTCACGCCGAGGCCGTGGACGACGATCACGGCGGCCTTCGCGGTGCCCGAGGGCTTCGTGTAGATCGCGAGCACCTTGGCGCGAAGCTTCGTCGACAGCCAGACGACGTCGCCGACGACGACGTCGGGTGCGACCTGCTCGGCCCAGCGATCCTCGCGCGCCATGTCGGGAACGACGCCGTGGAGTGGTGCCGCCGCGGCAAGGGTCGCGACCAGCGCGGCAACGAGTCCTGCGGTGTTGAACCCGATACGCATCTGCACCCCCTAAAGTCCGATCGCCACCAGTGACGCGGTCGTGACGATCCTCGAGATGCCGCCGCAGGCGGCGAAATGGCGCACCGGTTGGCCGAGCAGCGGATCGTCGTCGACGAGCCTGGATGCGTCGAGCCCCGTCACCCGGGCGATCGCCGCCGGCTCCATCGCGACCACGCGCGCGTCCGGAAGCGCATAGAGCACCGGCGCCTGCAGCGCATTGGCGAAGAAGGCCGCGCTGTGACCCACGCCGGAGACCAGGCCGATGAGCCGCCTGCCCTGCGCACGCAACAGCGCGAGCACCGCGGCGTGATGCGCGAGGTACTGCGACACGAGGCGCATCTCGGCGGCGCGCGATACCTGATGGCCGGCCGAGTCCTCGACCAGCACGATGGCCGCCGGCCCCCCGCCGCGCGGGGCGGCGATGTGGAGCAGCAGCGCGCTGTCCTGCGCGAGCGCGTCGGCGGGGCCGAGCGCCGCACCGGAATTCGGCGGGGTGAGCCAGCACTCGGGCCGCCGCCACAGGCGGCCGTCGCGGTCGACGGGCGTCGCCCCGTCGAAGCACGGCAGCGCCTCGAACGCAGGCATGCGCGTCGGATCTCCGGTGATCCGGGCGGAGAGCCGCGTGTGCATCGCATACACCTGCGACTCGAATGACGGGCGATCCCTCGCCGCACACGTCACCCACGCGCGGACCACGTCGGCGTCGTCGGCGACGAGTTCGGTGTGGCCGGCCTGATTGCGTGCAGCAGCCCCGAACACGTTGTCGACATCCTGTGGATCGTCGGCGTCGATCTCCCATTTCCCATGCACGGACTCGAGCACCCGCGGGCCCGACAGGCCGATCCGCGAGCCCGGAAGGAGCGCCAGGCGATCCGCAGCGCAGGCCAGCACCGATGCGCCGCCGAACACGTGGCCGACACCGACCGCGAGCACCGGGATGCCGTCGACCCGCGCATCGAGCGTCGCCCGCAGCGCGCGTGCCAGCGCGAGTTCGGCGGCATTGGCCTCGTGCAGTCGCACCCCGCCGGAGGCGAGCAGCAGGACGACGGCGGCAGGGCGTTCGCGACGGGCGGAATCGAGCATCGCGAGCAGCGCCGCGCCGTGCCGTTCACCGACACTGCCCGCGAGGTAGTGCTCGTCCTGCGCCGCGACCAGCACGGCTGCGCCATCGATGCGGATGCGTGCGATCACGACACCGTCGTCGTCCCGGGGCACGATGCCGTAGCGGCGAAGGTGGGGGCTCGGCCCGGCGGGTGCGAAGAACTGCACGCTGCCCGGATCGGCAAGCGCGGCAATCCGCTCCTGCGGCGCGGCGCCCGCGAGACGCCCCGGAATGCTGCCGCGATCGTGCGCTGAACGTTCCATCGGTATGGAATAATGCCTCGATTTCGCGCCGCACGCGTGCCCGGTTCACGGCAGGCGCGCGCGGCCCGTTGCAGCGGCCCTCGCGGGCAGCCTGCCGCGCGGCGCGGAATCCGCAGCCCCGCTTGCCACGATGGACGCCAATCTCTACACCCTCGTCGAATCGCACGTGCTCGACGCAGCGGAGCAGCCGTGCATGCTCGTTCCCGGTGGGCCCGTCGTGCACTACGACGAGCTGCTCGACGAATCGGCGCGCATCGCCAATGCGCTGGTCGCCGCGGGTTGCGGGCCCGGCGACCGCGTCGCCGTCCAGACCGAGAAGCACTGGCAGGTCGTCGCGCTCTACCTCGCCTGCCTGCGCGCGGGCCTCGTCTACCTGCCGCTCAACACCGCCTACCAGAAAGCCGAGCTCGCCTACTTCTTCGAGGACGCGAAGCCGCGCGTCGTCGTCTGCCGCCCCGAGACCTTGGGCGCGGTGGCCACGCTCGCCGGGCAGGCGACCGTGCTGACGCTCGACGCGAGCGGCGGCGAGATCGGCGACCGCGCGCGCGACCAGCCGGCGCAGTTCAGCAGCGTCGTGTCGCACCCCGACGATCTTGCCGCGATCCTTTACACATCCGGCACGACCGGGCGGTCCAAGGGCGCGATGCTGACCCACCGCAATCTCGCCTCGAACGCGCTGGCGCTGGTGGAAGCCTGGGGCTTCACGCGCGGAGACGTGCTGCTGCACGCCCTGCCGGTGTTCCACGTGCACGGGCTGTTCGTCGCGATCCACTGTGCGCTGCTGTCGGGGGCGAGGATGCTCTGGCTGCCCAGATTCGACGCGCACGAGGTCATCGATGCATTGCCGACGGCGACGGTGATGATGGGGGTGCCGACGTTCTATGCGCGCCTGCTCTCGGAGGGAGCGTTCACCCGCGGGGTCTGCCGCAACACGAGGCTGTTCGTATCGGGATCCGCACCTCTGCTGCCCGAGACCTTCGACGCCTTCCGGGAGCGGACGGGCCAGGCGATCCTCGAGCGCTACGGGATGACCGAGACCGGGATGATCGCGTCGAACCCCCTCGACGGTCCGCGCGTCGCGGGAACGGTGGGCCTGCCGCTGCCCGGCATCTCGGTGCGCGTCGTCGATGCCGCAGGCGAATCCTGCGCGCCCGGAATGGTCGGTGGGGTCGAGGTCAGGGGACCGAACATCTTCGCCGGCTACTGGCGCATGCCCGACAGGACGCGCGAGGAATTCACCGCCGACGGCTGGTTCCGCACCGGCGACATGGGCGAATGGGTGCCGGACGGCGAGGCAAGAGGCTACCTGCGGCTCGTCGGACGCTCGAAGGACATGATCATCAGCGGCGGCCTCAACGTATACCCGAAGGAGATCGAGGAACGCATCGATGCGCTGCCGGGCGTGGCCGAGTCGGCGGTGATCGGCATCCCGGATGCCGATTTCGGCGAGGCGGTGACCGCCGTCGTCGTCGCGAAGCCGGGGCAGGCGGTCGACGAGCGTGCGATCATCACCGCGCTCAAGGGCGAGATCGCCGGATTCAAGGTGCCCAAGCGCGTGCACGTCGTCGCCGAGCTGCCGCGCAATGCGATGGGCAAGGTGCAGAAGAACCTGCTGCGCGAGCGCTACACGGCCTGAAACCTGCGGCGCGACGTTTCCGTGATTGGCGGGGCCGGACGCCTCCCTGCACGATCGGCTCAGGCAGCCGCGCTGCCACCCCAGGTTCCCAGCGTGTGCAATTGCCCGAGTTGCGCGTCGTCGCGCAGAGGCTGCGGGCGTCGCGCATCGGGAAGGGGCCCATCGCTCAGCGCGGGAATCGCCGCCTGCAATCCGGCCCGCGTGTCGGGATCCCCGAACGCGCGCTCGAGCCCCGCGCGGTCGACCCACACCGGACGGCCTCTGGCGGCCTGCAGGTAGATTCCTCCGGTGGCCTGATCGG
>DATGDG010000111.1:0-2989 GCA_035311025.1 Casimicrobiaceae bacterium | reverse complement strand
GCGCGTGGCAGCGCGTGGCTCGCCGGCGGGCCGCACGGCGGCTGAAGGCCGCAGCGGTTACTCAGGCACCGTCCAGCCCCCGCTTGCCGCGGGCGCCCTTGCCGATCGGTCGCAGGGGGGCGCGACTGAGCTCGTTGTTCTCGTCGGCGATGCGCGCGAGGAACTCGATGAACCTGGCACGCTCGGCGGGTTCGAGCGGCGTCAGCAGCCGCTCCTGCACGCGCAGGACCGCGCCGTCGACGTCGGCGAGCAGTCTGCGACCGACGTCGGTGATGAAGATGTTCTTCATCCGCCGGTCGAGCGTGCTGTTGCGGCGCTTGACGAGCCCCGCGGTCTCCATCCGCTCGACGATCTCGCCCGCGGTGGTGCGGTTGAAGGCGGCGAGCCCCGCCAGCGTGATCTGATCGACACCGTCGTTCGCAGCGAGTGCGCCAAGCGCCGCGTATTGTTGCGGCGTGATGTCGAACCCGGCGCATTCCTCGAAGAACAGCGCCACCGAGATCTGGTGGCAGCGCCGGATCAGGTGCCCCGGCAGACGATAGAGCGCGCCTGCATCGGCGGGTTTCGGCGCCCGGATCACCGCCGGGACGGCTGCCTTCGCGGTCATGTCGTTCTCCCTCGTGGCGTCGCGGCAAGGCTGCGATTTCCCGGCGCCATCTGCGGGCACGTCGCAACGCCGCGACAGGCGTAAGCTTCGCGCGAGCGCCCTTGACAGCGCTCGAATCGTCAGTGTACTGTTCGATCAGATCGTCAGTCAACTGATGATCTGTTGGTTGAATCTCGGGGCGGGCGGCGCGTCCAGCGTCACGCCGGGGGGATGCTGCCGCACCCGGACCCCTGCGGCCGATTCCGTGCATGGAGGATTCAGATGCAGGCAGCAGCTGATGCGCGCAGAACCGTCGTCGTCGCCGGCGGTGGCATCGGAGGCGTGGCTGCCGCGATCGGTCTTTCCCGCGCAGGCTTTCGCGTCACCGTGCTCGAGCGTGCGCAGGCATTCGGCGAAATCGGCGCCGGCATCCAGCTCGGCCCCAACGTGTTCCATGCGCTCAAGACCCTGGGTGTGGCTGAACAGACCCTGTCCAAGGCGGTCTACATCGACAAGCTGATCATGATGGACGGGGTCAGCGGCGAGAAAGTCGCCGAGATCCCGGTCGAAGAGCCGTTCCGCCAACACTTCAGGAACCCTTACGCGGTGATCCATCGCGCGGACCTCCACTCGCCGCTGTTCGCGCTGTGCGAGTCCGACCCCAACATCACGCTCCATGCGGCCCACGAGGTCACGGACTTCGAGCGGGTCGGCGACGGCGTCGAAGTGCACACGGCCAACGGCAGGACCTTCAAGGGCGGGGCCCTGATCGGTGCCGACGGCGTGCGCTCCAAAGTGCGCGAGCGCATCGTCGGCGACGGACTGCCGAGGATCTCCGGCCACGTCGCCTACCGGGCGGTGCTGCCGATCGACGAGATGCCCGAGGACCTGCGCTGGAACGCCGCCTGCCTGTGGGCGGGTCCCAAGTGCCACATGGTCCATTACCCGCTGCGGGGCTGGAAGCTCTTCAACATCGTCGCCACGTTCCACCATCCGACGCGCACGACCGAAGGCCACAACGAGCCCGGTGACCGAGATGAGCTGCTGTCCTTCTTCCAGCACCTTCCGGCCAAACCGCGCAGCGTCCTCGAGAAATCGCGCGAATGGCGCCGCTGGGTGCTGGGCGACCGCGATCCGGTGGCGAACTGGACCGATGGCAACGTCACGTTGCTGGGCGACGCCGCGCATCCGATGCTGCAGTACTTCGCACAGGGCGCCTGCATGGCGATCGAGGATGGCGTCGAACTGATGAAGCAGGTCCGGGCAAGCCCGGACGATCTCCCCGCTGCGTTCCAGCGCTACCAGGACCGGCGGATCGCGCGCACCGCCCGGGTCGTGCTCTCGTCACGCGAGCTCGGTCGGTTGTACCATGCGGCCGGTGTCGAGCGCCTCGTGCGCAACGACCTGTTCCGCAACAAGACGCCGCAGGACTTCTACCGCAGCCTCGACTGGATCTACGGCTATGGACGCGACGACTCGTAGCGGTCCTGTCATTCGGGTTCGACAACACGCCCCGCGAAGGGGCTTCTAGGAGAGACGCATGCAACCTTTCAAGACCCTGGCCGCGGCGGCACTCGCGCTCGGCTTCTCGACCGGCGCGCTCGCCGCCGAGCCGCTGAAGATCGGACTGCTCGTGCCGGTGACCGGCCCGTTCGCCGATTACGGCAAGCAGATCGAGCGCGGCGTGAAACTCTACCTCGCGCAGAACGGCGATACCGTGGCCGGCCGCAAGGTGGAGCTGGTGCTGCGTGACGACGCGCCGGGGACCTCCGGCGAAGTCAGCAAGCGCATCGCGCAGGAGATGATCGTCAAGGACAAGGTGGACATCATCGCGGGCTTCGGCCTGACGCCCGAGGCGCTCGCCGTCGCGCCGCTGCTCACCCAGGCGAAGATCCCCGGCGTCATCATGAATGCCGCCACCTCGATCATCACCGCGCGCTCGCCGTACTTCGTCCGGACCTCGCACACGCTGCCGCAGGACACGGCGCCGATGGCGACCTGGGCGCTCCACAACGGGATCAAGAAGGTCTATACGCTGGTCGCCGATTACGGCCCGGGGCAGGACGCCGAGGCCCAGTTCAAGAAGACGTTCACCGCCGGGGGCGGCGAGATCGTCGGCGACGTGCGCGTGCCGGTCACCAACGTCGACTTCGCGCCGTACCTGCAGAAGATCAAGGACGTGAAGCCCGACGCCGTCTTCATGTTCGTGCCCCCCGGCGCCGGGACGATCGCGTTCATGAAGGACTTCGCCAACCGCGGCCTGGCGCAGGCGGGCATCAAGATCATCGCCACCGGTGACCTGACCGACGAGAACGTGCTCGACGCCTACGGCGACGCCGCGCTGGGCGTCATCACCGCGTTCCATTACTCCGAGGACCACAATTCGCCCGAGAACAAGGCCTA
>DATGDG010000110.1:0-6558 GCA_035311025.1 Casimicrobiaceae bacterium | reverse complement strand
GTCAACAAGATCCTGAAGGACGTGATCGTGAAGTCGCGCAGTCTCGCCGGCTTCGACGCACCCTACATCCCCGGATGGGACTGCCATGGCATGCCGATCGAGGTCCAGATCGAGCGCACGCACGGCAGGAACCTGTCGACGGCCGACACCCAGCGACTGTGTCGCGCCTACGCAAAAGAGCAGATCGAGCGGCAGAAGAAGGATTTCCGGCGTCTGGGCGTGCTGGGCGACTGGGACCGTCCATACGCGACGATGGACTACCGCAACGAGGCGGACGAGATCCGCACGCTGGGCCGCCTGCTCGAGAAGGGCTACCTCTACCGCGGCCTCAAGCCCGTCAACTGGTGCTTCGACTGCGAAAGCGCGCTGGCGGAGGCGGAGGTCGAGTACGAGGATCGCACGGACATCGCGATCGACGTCGCGTTCGCGCTCGATGATCCCGGCGAACGCGCGAAACTCGCGCGCGCGTTCGGCCTCGAGCATGCGCCCGAAGGCGAGATCTTCGCCGTGGTCTGGACGACCACCCCCTGGACGATTCCGTCGAACCAGGCGCTCAATGCCCACCCGGAATTCGTCTATGCGCTGGTCGCGACCGGACGCGGGCACCTGATCCTCGCGCAGGACCTGGTCCCCGCTTGCCTCGCCCGCTACCAGCTCGACGGCAGCATCGTCGCGACCGCCCCGGGCAGCGCGCTGGAGAACATCGCGTTCCGCCATCCGTTCGCGGACCGGCCGTCCCCGGTCTACCTCGGCGATTACGTCACGCTGGAGCAGGGTACCGGCATCGTCCACAGCGCGCCCGCCTACGGCGTCGAGGACTTCATCTCCTGTCGCCGCTACGGCATGAAGGACGACGACATCCTGAATCCGGTCCAGGGCGACGGCAGGTTCGCCGCCGAGGTCGCGTTCTTCGGCGGCATGAGCATCTGGGACGCCAACCCGCGGATCGTCGAAAAGCTGGAAGAGGTCGGCGCACTGCTGCATTCGGAGAAGTTCACGCACAGCTACATGCACTGCTGGCGCCACAAGACGCCGATCATCTATCGCGCGACGACCCAGTGGTTCGCCGGCATGGACGATGTCCCCGGCTATCGCGGCGCGAAGCCCGCCGAGACGTTGCGCGCGACCGCGCTGCGCGGCGTCGAGGCGACGCAGTTCTTCCCGGGTTGGGGCAAGGCGCGGCTCTACGCGATGATCGCCAACCGCCCCGACTGGACGCTGTCGCGGCAGCGCCATTGGGGGACGCCGCTGCCGTTCTTCGTCGACCGCAAGACCGACGAGCTGCATCCGGAAACGCCGGCGCTGCTCGAGCTCGCCGCCAGGAAGGTGGAGGAGGGCGGCATCGAAACCTGGTTCGAGGCGAGCGCCGAGGACTTCGGGGTCGACGGGAAGCGCTGGCGCAAGCTCACCGACACTCTCGACGTGTGGTTCGACTCGGGAACCACGCACCAGACGGTGATGGGCGGCCCGCAGGGCCGCGAGCAGCACCTGGGGTCGCGGCCCGAAGACACCGGGTTCCCGGCCGACCTCTACCTCGAAGGCTCGGACCAGCACCGCGGCTGGTTCCATTCGTCGCTGCTGACCTCCTGCATGCTCAACGGAGTCCCGCCGTACAAGGCGTTGCTGACCCACGGCTTCGCCGTCGATGGCGACGGCCGCAAGATGTCGAAATCGAAGGGCAACGTCGTGGTTCCGCAGAAGGTCGCCGGCAGCCTCGGCGCCGAGATCCTGCGGCTGTGGGTCGGCGCCACCGACTACTCGGGCGAACTGTCGATCTCCGACGAGATCCTGAAGCGCGTCGTCGAGAGCTACCGGCGCATCCGCAACACGCTGCGCTTCCTGATGGCCAATACCGCCGATTTCGACGCGTCGCGCGACGGCGTCGGCGTCGACGCGCTGTTCGAGGTCGATCGCTACGCGCTGGCGCGGGCGCGGGAGGTCGCAGAGGCGATCGCAGGGGATTACGAGCGCTACGAATTCCACCTCGTCGTCCAGCGGCTGCAGACGTATTGCTCCGAGGACCTGGGGGGCTTCTACCTCGACGTGCTGAAGGACCGCCTCTACACGACGGGGGCGACGAGCGCCGCGCGCCGCTCGGCGCAGACCGCGCTCGCGTCGATCCGCGACGCGTTGCTGCTGATGATGGCGCCGATCCTGTCGTTCACCGCGGAAGAGGCGTGGAAGATCGTGCATCCGGGCGATCCGACGGTCTTCATCCACACCTGGAAGGATGTGCTGCCGGTCATCGCCGATGGGCAGGCGCTGGTCACGAAATGGATGCGCATCCTCGCCGTGCGCGCAACCGTGCAGAAGGAGCTGGAGGCGGTGCGCCAGGCCGGCGCCATCGGCTCGTCGCTGCAGGCGGAGGTCGACATCGTCGCCGGCTTCGACGACTACGCGGCACTTGCGTCGCTCGGCGATGACCTGCGCTTCGTGCTGATCACGTCGGCGGCCGGCGTTCGGCGCGGCGACGCGCTGTCGATCGCCGTCGCCTCCAGCGGGCACCGGAAGTGCGAGCGTTGCTGGCACTGGCGCGCGGACGTCGGTGGCGAGCCCGCGCACCCGGGGCTGTGCGGGCGCTGCGTGTCCAACCTGTTCGGCGCGGGCGAACCGCGGCACTGCGCGTGAGCCGCGCTGGCGCGGCGATCTGCGCAGGATGCTCGCCACGGGACCGACGTCGATGACGTCCGCAATGGCCGACGGGGCGGCGCGCGGGCAGGGGCTCCGATGGTTGTGGCTGTCGGTCGCCGTGATCGCCCTCGACCAGGCGACCAAGCACCTGATCCTCGTCGCCTTCCACCCCGGCGAGGAGCGGGTGCTGGCGCCGTTCATGAGCCTCGTGCTGGCGTTCAATTCCGGAGCGGCGTTCAGCTTCCTCGCCGGCGGGACCGGGTGGCAGCGCTGGCTGTTCGTCGTGATCGCCATCGGCGCCTGCGCGATCATGGTCTGGCTGCTGCGCCGCCGCGGCGGCAGCGCGCTGTTCTGCGCCAGCCTCGCGCTGCTGATCGGTGGGGCGCTCGGCAATCTCTACGACCGCCTGACCCTCGGGCACGTCGTCGATTTCCTGCTGTTCCACTGGCAGCGCTGGTACTACCCGGCGTTCAACGTCGCCGACAGTGCGATCACCGTCGGCGCCGTGGCGCTGGTCATCGACAGTTTCACGGGCAGCAGCGCCAGGGCGGCGCGCAGGCCCGCCGGAGGCCGCTGACATGGACATCCTGCTCGCCAATCCACGCGGGTTCTGCGCCGGTGTCGACCGCGCGATCGCGATCGTCGAGCAGGCGCTTGCGCAATACGGGGCGCCGATCTACGTGCGCCACGAAGTCGTGCACAACCGCTACGTCGTCGACGACCTGCGGCGCAAGGGCGCGATCTTCGTCGAACGGCTCGACGACATCCCGGACGGGTCGACGGTCGTGTTCAGCGCCCACGGCGTGCCCCGTTCGGTTCGCGACCAGGCCGCTGCGCGCGGCCTGCGCGTCTTCGACGCGACCTGCCCGCTGGTCACCAAGGTCCACGTGGAGATCGCCAAGATGCACGACCAGGGCCGCGAGATCGTCATGATCGGGCACGCGGGCCACCCCGAGGTCGAAGGGACGATGGGCCAGTGCGACAGCGGCGTCTACCTGGTCGAGACCCCAGCAGACGTCGAGCGACTGACGGTGCGCGACCCCTCGCGTCTGGCCTACGTCACGCAGACCACGCTGTCGGTCGACGATGCCGCGGCGGTCGTCGCGGCCTTGAAGCGGCGCTTCCCCGACCTCGTCGGACCCAAGCGCGACGACATCTGCTACGCGACGCAGAACCGGCAGGATGCGGTCAGGATGCTCAGTTCCCGCGTCGACGTCGTGATCGTCGTCGGCAGCCCCAACAGCTCGAACTCGAACCGCCTGCGCGAGGTCGCCGCGCATCGCGGCGTCCCTGCGTACATGGTCGACAGCCCCGACGAACTGCAGCGGGCGTGGATCGAGGGCAAGCATCGGATCGGCGTGACCGCCGGCGCGTCCGCGCCCGAGCTGCTGGTGCAGCGGGTCGTCGACCGCCTCAAGGCGCTGGGGGCGACGTCGGTGTCGGAGCTTCCCGGGGCGGTCGAAAGCATCGTGTTCCCGATGCCCAGGGGGCTTCACGCGTCGGCGAGCGGCAAGGCCCCGGAAACGGGTCCCGGGCCTGGGGCCTAGAAGCGCGACCGCGGACCCGCAGTCCGCCGGCAACGGCTATCGACCGCCGGTGTCTGCACCGGCCTTGCGCTCGCCGCGGAACCAGGCGAGCAGCGCGATGAACGCCACCGCGGCGATCAGGCAGGCTGCCGCAGCGACCACGGCATGCCGGCCCGGTTCGGCCACCGTGCGGACCAGCCCCTCGGCCGCATAGAACGGGAGCAGCAAGGCGAGCCACTGGCGCGGCTTGCGCGCGCCGCGCGCGACGCCCGGCAGCAGGATTGCCAGCGGCAGCGCCTTGACGGCGAGCCAGTAGCCATCGGGCGTCAGCGGCGCCAGCACGATCTCCCACAGCAGTTCCAGCAGCGCCAGCGCGAGAGTCCCGGCGACGGCCAGGCGCGCGCTCGCGACAACGGACTGCGCGTGCATCCGCGCGGTCAGCTGACGGGCACGAACTCGTAGAGGTCGAATCCGGGTCCCTGTTCGACGAGCTTGGTGAGGACCGCGAATCCGGTGCCGGTCCCTCGGCGCAGGCTGACCGCCTGTTCCAGCGCGAACGCCCCGGCGGGTGCCGCCAGCTGTGGCGATGCACCGTCGGAATCGGGATCGTCGTCCTCGGGCAGCACGACCACCGGCAGGAGCGCGGCATCGGTCGCGTCTTCCGGGGCCGCGGCGGCGGCTTCGGGCGCGTCCGAAAGCAATTCGCACCCGAACTCGAGCATTCCATTCTTCAGCGTGTTGCGGAACCAGCGGACCATGGCGACCTGCAGTCCGGCGCGCCCCTCGATGCGCAATGCGATCAGGTCCCCGACCCGCAGCTTCGCGGGCGTCACGTCGACCTGGCGCAGCGCATAGCCCCCGGCCGTGTGATTGACGACCTGGCATTGGGTCATCTGCGGCGCCGTGGCGGTCGACGGGCCGCCCTGGGACAACCTGCGACTGGTCTGCCAGACACCCGGCAGCCCGGCGCAGATGACGACGCGGGCACGTGACGGCAGGCGGTTGAACTGGCGGGCGGGCGGAACGGCCCATTGGCGCAGCAGGCGCTTGAGCAAGGCCGTGTACTGCTCGCGGGCCTGGAGATCGTTCGCGAACTCGCGCAGGCCCGCCCCGGTCTCGAGGTCCTGGATCTGCTCCTGCAGCTCGAACGCGAGGTCGAAGGTCAGCAGGAAGAGCCGCGATCCCTCGGTCGCCCCGCCCTTGTTGGCGGAGAACGGGGGAAAGTCGTGGCCGACCGGAACGATCGCGACGGCCTTGGCGCTCCGGTGCACCGGGGGAACCGGGGTCAGCTTGGCGAGATGCGCGTGCTCCTGCAGGAACTGCACGACCGTCGTGAGCTGGCTCGGCAGGAAACCGTAGGGATTGGCGAGAGCCAGCAGGAGCCCCTGCAGGTAGAGCCGCTCGAGGGTGACCTCCGGCTGGTCGAGCGCCACCGGATGCCGGTGGATCCTGCGCTCGCGCGTGAACATGTAGATGTCGTGGGCATCCGACCAGGTGTGCGGCGGCACCGGCGCATACGTCAGGTAGCTGTTGATCAGAACCCGCAGCGTCGCCTGGAACGAGCGCCGGACCAACGCGACGATCCGGCGCGGCCCGCCCCACGCGAAGCGCTTCGCCGCCTCGCGCGCGAGCAGCCGCTTGTAGGCAACCGCGAGTTCGTTGGCGAGCATCAGCGCGGCTTTCGCCGCTTCCAGGCTCTCGCCCGTCAGCGGATGCGCGGCGACGACGAACTGGTCCTCGAGGCGTGGCCACAGCAGCGCGGCGGCCTTCCAGTACTCTTCCGAGACATCGAGCCGTCTCGAATGGCCCAACGGGATCCGGTTGGTGACCGCGAGCGCTTCGCCGATGACTCGCGCCGCATGAACAGGATCGCGGTCGAGGAGGTCGGCCAGCCACGCGGCAAGCCGCGACGGCCGCGTTTCCGGCGCCTGGGATGGCTGCTCGGCGAGCGGCGGCAGGCGCAATGCAAGCGGCATCGTCAGCGCTCGGGAGCGGGTGGGGGCGGGAGTGGTCGGTCGACCATGGGCGCGCCGATTATACGTTGCGCAGGAACCGCGCGACGACCTCGACCTGCCCGGAATCGAGGAGCGCGGGCGCATGCCCGACCCCAGCGAACTCGATCACCTGCGGACACGGGCCGCGCCGCGACATCTCGGCCGCCGTCGCACCCGAAAGCAGGTCGGATTCGGCGCCACGCAGCACCAGCGTCGGACAGCGGATCGCGTCCCACAGCGGCCACAGGGCGGGAGGCGCCGGTTGGGCGCGAAACGGCACGGCGATGCCCGGATCGTAGCCCAGGCCCCAGCGGCCGTCGGGACGCAGTCGCGCGTTGGTGCGCACGACGTGTTCCCATTGGGCGTCGGTCAGCGGGCCGAATGGGGCCGATACCGTTCGCACGTAG
>DATGDG010000109.1:0-7424 GCA_035311025.1 Casimicrobiaceae bacterium | reverse complement strand
GGTGCAGTGCAGCGCTCGATCTGGTGCAGCATGCACGGCCGCGAGCGGTTCGCGAACACGGTGTTCTCGCAGGTGCGCAGCTGGAACACCTTCTGCAAAAGCGCCATCCCCTCGCGCACGGCACCGGCGCTGGGGAACGGCCCGAAGTAGCGGTGGCGCCGGTCGAGTGCGCCGCGGTGGAAGCGCAGCTGGGGAAACGCATCGCCCGACAGGCAGACGTACGGATAGCTCTTGTCGTCGCGAAACAGGATGTTGTAGCGCGGCTCGAGGGCCTTGATCAGGTTGTTCTCGAGCAGCAGCGCCTCGCCCTCGGAGCGCACGATCGTGGTCTCGACGCGCGCGACCTGCGCGATCATCGCGGCGATGCGCGGCTCGTGGCCGGTCTTCTGGAAATAATTGGCGACGCGCTTCTTCAGGTCGCGCGCCTTGCCGACGTACAGCGCCCCGCCCGCCGCGTCGAACATCCGGTAGACGCCCGGCAGATGCGGCAGCGACGCGACGAGTTCGCGCGCGTCGAAGGTCGCCGCGCCCGCCTCGGCCTCGACGGTGTGGCGATTCTGCCTGGTGACCTTGGTCATTGCCGCTTCACGCCTGCGCAGCCCGCAGCTTCGTCGCTCCGCTGCCGCCCGGGCGCCGAAGATGCCTGGCGACCGCGTCGAATACCGATCGGAACATCTGCTCCGTCAGGCGGCCGGTGTTGGTGTTGTAGCGGCTGCAGTGATAGCTGTCGAACATCGTCACGCCGGAGGGAAGCTCGTGGCGCGCCGCATGCGCGAACGGATGGGCGCTTCGCCGCTCGCCCACTGCCGCGAGCGTTGCATCGTGGGCGATGCGGCCGAGCGCCAGGACCGCCCCCCCCGCCGGCACGGCGGCGAGATCCGCAGCGAGGAAACCGTTGCAGGCGCGAATCTCGGCGGGCGTGGGCTTGTTCTCCGGCGGCAGGCATTTGACGGCATTGGTGATCCGGCAACCGGTGAGGGTCAGCGGATCGGCGGCGGTCCGCGACAGTGGCGACGATGCGTAGCCGTAGGCGTGGAGCGTGTCGTACAGCAGGATTCCGGCGTAGTCGCCGGTGAAGGGACGCCCGGTGGCGTTCGCCCCGTGCAATCCAGGCGCCAGACCCACGATGACCAGCCGCGCGGCGGCGTCGCCGAAAGGCGGGACCGGTGCGCAGTGGTAGCCCGGATGCGCCTCCCGAACCCGCGCCAGGAATCCCGAAAGCCGGGCGCAGCGGCGACACGACACATCGTAGGTCGGGCTGGCGATTATGGCGTCTGGCACAATTCGCGCTCTCTTCAGATTGACGACAACGCGATATCTTACTGTGCTCCCGCTCGAGACCCGCCTCGAAGTCCGCAAGTGCCTGCCGGCGGGAAGCTCGCGCAAGCCTCCGCTGGTCTTCGTCCACGGCGGTTACTGCGACGCATGGGTGTGGGAGCCCAATTTCCTGCCCTGGTTCGCCGCGCGCGGCTATCCGGCCTACGCCCTCAGCCTGCGCGGCCACGGCGCGAGCGGCGGGGCCGACACGATGTTCATCGCCGGCCTCGACGATTACGAGGCCGACGTCGAGCACATTGCCGGATCGCTCGCGGTGCCGCCGGTGCTCATCGGTCATTCGATGGGCGCGGCGATCGTCGAGCGCATCGTCGCCAAGCGCCCGGTGCGCGGCGCGGCGCTGCTCGCCCCGCTGCCGCCCGCCGGACTGCTCCAGATCGCGACGCGGCTGGCCAGCGAGCATCCCAACTATCTGATCCACATGAGCGGCATCGACCCGTCGCAGCTGTCAGGGGACGTGCTGCACGCGCTGCGACCCTTCTACTTCAGCGCGGATGTCCCTCCGGGCGTCCTCGCCGAGGCTGCGCAGCATCTGAATGCCGAGTCCCCGCGCGCGCTGTTCGACCTGTCGCTGCGGCTGCACTGGGCGCTGCCGATCCGCGACCACCGCCCGCTATTCGTGCTGGGCGCGGAAGGCGACCGCATCTGCACGCCCGACGACGTCCGCGCGACGGCCAGGCACCATCGCGTCGATGCAGCGATCGTCCCGGGCCTCGCACACCTGCTGATGCTCGAGCCGGGATGGGAACGCGTCGCGAAGCCGCTCGAGGCGTGGCTGCGCACCCTCGATTAGTGCGGTCGCTTGTTGACGAAGTCCGCGAACGCGTCAGCGGCCAGCGGCTGGCTCACCCAGTACCCCTGGAAGCAATGGCAGCCCCGCACGTCGAGGAAATCCAGCTGCGCGCGCGTGCCGACCCCTTCGGCGACGACCTTGAGGCCCAGGCCCCGGGCGAGGCCGATGATCGCCTCGGTGATCGCCGCGTCCTGCGGGTCGGTCTCGAGATCGGCGATGAACGAGATGTCGATCTTCAGCGTGTCGATCGGGAAATGCTTCAAGTGGGTCAGTGACGAATAGCCAGTGCCGAAATCGTCGATCGCGACGGTGAAGCCCTCGCCGCGCAGCGCGTGCAGCACCTTGCGCATGGCGTCGAGGTCGTGCATCAGGCTGGTCTCGGTGACCTCGAGCTCCAGCCAGGAGGGCTCGCAGCCCTCGCCGCGGACAATGCCGGAGATCCGCTGCGCGAGGTCCTCGCGGTAGAACTGCTTCGCCGACAGGTTGACCGAGATCGTCAGCGGCATCCCGGCCTTGCGCCAGGCCGCGCATTGCGCGGCTGCGGTCTTCAGCACCCAGTCACCCAGCGCGTGGATCAGGCCGGACTCCTCGGCCAGCGGAATGAAGACTTGCGGCGTGATGTTGCCGTGCTCGGGATCGTTCCAGCGCAGCAGCGCCTCGGCGCCCACGATCGCGCGATCGGCGATGCGCACGACCGGCTGGTAATGGAGCTTCAGCACGTCCTCCTTCAGCGCGCCCCGCAGCGCCGTCTCCAGCGTGTGCTGGCGCGAGCGATGCGCCGCCAGGTCGGCATCCAGGAACTGGTAGGTGTTGCGGCCCAGCTCCTTCGACCGGTACATCGCGACGTCGGCGTGCTTCATCAGCTCTTCGGGGTCGTCCGAATCGTCGGGAAACACCGAAATGCCGATCGACGAGGTGACGTAGATGTCGTGGTCCTCGATTCGGAAAGGTTGCGCGATCGCATCGAGCAGCTTCTGCGAGATCCGGCCCAGCACCTGCGGCTCGTCGAAATCCTCGACGATCACCATGAATTCGTCGCCGCCCAGACGTGCGAGCAGGTCGGACTCGCGCAGCGCCTCGGTCAGCGACCGCGTGACGCTCTTCAGGAGCTCGTCGCCAATCCGGTGGCCCAGGGTGTCGTTCACGTTCTTGAACCGGTCGAGGTCGATGAACAGCACGCCCACGCGCCGTCCGCTGCGACGCGCCTGGGCGATCGCCTGCGTCAGGCGCTCGTTCAGCATCAGCCGGTTCGGCAGGCCGGTCAGCGCATCGCGCGTGGCCATGTACTGCAGCCGCTCCTCGGCCTGGATGCGCGAGCTCACATCCTGCACGAACGACAGGATCGAAACCACCTTGCCGTCGTCGCCGACCAGCGCGGAGTGGTACCACTCGCACCAGATCGTGTTGCCGTCCTTGCGGTAGTTGCGCGTAACGCCGGTCTCGCGCGGCTCCTGCCCCGACATCAGGCGGTTGATCAGCCCGACCATCGCCCCGCTGTCCTCCTCGTGCAGCAGCGGATTGTCGTTGAGCGACATGCCGAGCACGGCGTCGCCGTCCCAGCCGAAGATGACCTCGGCCTGCGGCGACCAGCGGACCAGCTTCAGGTCGCGGTCCCACTCCAGGACGGCGAGCGGGGTGTTGCTGATGTGCGACGACAGCATCCAGTTCGCGCGGCGCAGCGCATCCTCGTTCTTCCTCTGCTCGTCGATGTCGGTGTGCACCGCATAGATGCCGATGATGTTCTCTTCGCTGTCGCGGTGCGGCGCGTAGTGAATCGATTCCCACATCAGTTCGCCCGATGGCTGCGGAAGCTTGAGCTCGGTCGAGACGGTCTCGCCGTTGAGCACGCGGTCGAGCAACGGCTGCAGGAGCTGGAAGCGGCCCTGCCCGACCACGTCGGACATGGCCCGACCGGTCAGCTCGTTGCGGCTCGCACCCAGCCACTTCTCGTTGTGGCCGTTGATGAAGCGATAGCGGTACTCGCGATCGACGTACGACACGCGCGCCGGCACGTTGTCCATGATGAGGCGCAGCTCGCCCTCGGACGCGCGCAGCGCCTCCTGCGCCTGCTTGAGGCCGTGGATGTCGTTCATCAGGACGAAGGTGCCGTGCACCTCGCCTGACGGGCCCTGGTCGGGGACCACCCGCATCGTCATCCAGCGTCGCATGCCGTGCGCGCCCGGCACGAGTCGATCGAACGACGCCGATTCGCCTTCGAGCGCGCGCGCGAACATCGGTTGCGCGCTCTGGTAGATGACCGGACCGAAGATGTCGCGCAGGCGCAGATGTGCGATCTGCTCGACGGTCAGGCCGAAATACTGGAGGAACGTCCGGTTGACGTAATGGCAGCGCTCGTCGCGGTCGATGTAGGCGACCGGGGCCGGCACGCCGTCCATGATCGCGCGCAGCTGCGACTCGCGCGACGCCAGCGTGTCCTGCGCGACCTTGAGGTCGGTGATGTCGTGGCCGACCACATACTCGCCCTTGAGCGAGCCGTCGAAATTGAGGTCGGGCACGCAGCGCGCACGGATCCAGCGGGTACGGCCGAGTGCATCGACGACGGCGCGCTCGTAGGTCATTGCCTCGCCCGTCGTCCGGTGATCGCGGTCCGGCGTCAGCCCCTGCAACGCCTCGACGCCCAGAACCTCCTCGGGCTTCCGGCCGATGATCTCGTCGCGGCTGACCCCGTAGAGCTCGAGGAACGCCTCGTTGACGAAGACGTAGCGCCGTTCGGCGTCGAGGTAGACGACCGGCTCCGGGATGTTGTCGGTGAACAGCCGCAGCTGCTTCTCGCGTTCTGCCAGCTCCTGCTCGGTCTGCTTGAGGTCGTGGATGTCGTACTCGGTGCAGTAGAGGCCCCGCACCTTGCCGGTCGAATCGAGGTCCGGCGCCATCCTGCCGTGCATCCACCGCCGCTGACCATGGGCGTTCTGACCGATGCGCTCGTACTCGACGTGCTCACCCGCCTGCGCGCGCTTCAGGATCGGGCGCAGGAACGACGCGACGTCGGAAGCCATCACCTCGAATGGCGTCTTGCCGTAGATCTCGTCCTGCGGCTTGCACACCCAGTTCGCGAACGCCTGGTTGACGAACGTGTAGTGCAGGCTCTTGTCCAGGTAGGCGATGGGTCCCGGGATGTTGTCGGCGAACAATCGCAGCTGCTGCTGCTGCGACTTCAGCGCGTCGCGGACCCGGACGTCGTCCTCGATGTCGTTCCACACGACGAACGCGCCCCCGACGCGTCCGCCCACCTCGCGGTCGGGGAACAGCGTGACGCGCACCCAGCGCAGCTCGCCCGATGTGCGGCGCTCGCGCCGCTCGTAGGACACCGTCGCGCCGGCGAACGCGCGCTCGATGTAGCCCTGCATCTCGGTGAGCGCATCCGACGGAAGGAAGTCCGAGAGCGCGTGGCCGAGCAGGTCGTCGGCCTGCACGCCGATCCAGTCGGCGAAGGGCTTGTTGGCGAAGCGCAGCCGGAGCTGGCGGTCGAAATGCAGGATCGGCAGCCCGACGCTGTCGGTGACCAGCCGCAGCCGGTGCTCGCGCTGCCCGGCCTCGAGCTCAAGCCGCTTCAGCTGGTCGACGTCGCTGAAGGTGGCGAGGAAGCCCCGGACGTTCCCCTGCTGGCTCCGATCCGGGAAATAATCGACGCGGACCCAGACCGGCGCGCGGCCGGGAACGGCGAGCTGCCATTCGTAGCCGGTGCGCTCCCCACCCAGCGCGGCATCGATGTAGGCGCTGAAGACCTGATAGCTGTCCCGGCCCAGCACGTCGACGACTTCGCGGCCCAGCACCTCGTCGGCCCGCTTCCCCAGCCAGTCGAGCAACGCCTTGTTGACGAAGCGATAGCGCTGGTTGCGGTCGATGTAGGCGAGCGGCGTGCCGAGCGCGTTGAGCTTGCGCTGCGACAGGGCGAGCAGCGGCCCGCGGTCCAACGCCTCCCCGAGGGTGGGGGGAATGGGCGCGAGTTCGAGGCGGCCGAGCGAGCGGGTCAGGGCCACGGGTCGGTCGAGGGATCGGGGCTTGTTATGGGGTGCAGTTTGGAGAGACGAAAGCAAGGATTGGGCCCATCGGCAGGAGGCCGGTCGGATGCCAAGGCGCGAGCACCTGCCCTGCCGTCAGGGCACCGCGAACCCGCCCGCCGGCATCGCGCCGGATGGCCGCGGTTACAATCCGCGTCACCAAGCAACGCCGGGCGGCATCGAGCGTCGCGGTAATCCAGGCGGGCTCGGTGTGCGGCGCGAGCTTCCCGTGCTGGCGGGGGATCCCGGCGCGGCCCCGCCGTGGACCCCGCCGCGAAGCGGCCTGCGCCACCACAACGAGAACTGCCGATGCCGGATTTCCCCGCCGCCCTTCGCGCCGCCTGGCGCCCCCTCGTGCGCCTGCTGCCCTGTGGCGTTGCCTTGGCGTTCCCTGCGCTCGCGCATGCGGGGACCGGGTCGGCCGGCGGACTCGGCGAGCCTCCCGCCGTGGCCGGCATACCGATCGACTTCATTCTATTCGCCCTGACCCTGCTGGGTGTGGCCCTGTTCCATCACCACACGCTCAAGGTCGCGCTGGTGGGTCTTGCCGTCATCGCGGTGTTCAAGGTGCTGGCGTCACCTTTCGCCGAAGGCGCCGGCGTCGGAGGGCTGGTCGCGCATCTGGGGCACGAATGGGTGCTGCTGACCAACCTGCTCGGCCTGCTGCTGGGATTCGCGCTGCTGTCGAAGCATTTCGAGGCGAGCAACATTCCTGCCTGGCTGCCGCGCCTGCTGCCCGACGACTGGAAAGGCGCGTTCCTGCTGCTGGTGATGATCTTCGTGCTGTCTTCGTTCCTCGACAACATCGCGGCGGCGCTGATCGGCGGAACGATCGCGGGTGTGGTGTTCCGCGGCAAGGTCCACATCGGCTATCTCGCTGCGATCGTCGCCGCGTCGAATGCCGGAGGCTCAGGCAGCGTCGTCGGCGACACCACCACGACGATGATGTGGATCGACGGCGTTTCGCCGCTGTCCGTTTTCGAAGCCTATACGGCCGCCGTCGCGGCAATGGCGGTCTTCGGCATTCCGGCATCGATCCAGCAGCAGCGGCATTCGCCGATCGTGCGCGAGGCGCCTGCGGGCATCCGGATCGACGGCGCGCGCGTGTTCATCGTCGCGGCGATCCTGCTGACGGCGATCGTGGTGAACGTCGTCATCAACCTGAAATTCAATGCCTGGTCGGGTCGCTTCCCGTTCATCGGCGTCGCCGTGTGGGTCGCGCTGCTGGCCTGCGTGCCGCTGCGCCGCCCGCACTGGGAGGAGCTGCCGGGGGC
>DATGDG010000108.1:0-3869 GCA_035311025.1 Casimicrobiaceae bacterium | reverse complement strand
GATGTTTCAATCCCCAGTCCCCACTGCGTTTCCGCGGTCCCACCATTGACAATGTCGATGCCGCGGACGCTCGCATTGGGATTGGCGGAGAAATTCAAGCCGTTCACTTCCATGCCCACGGCGGGTGCGCCCGAGTAGCTGGCAGCGATCGGGTTTGCGCCGAATGCATTTGAAGTACCACTCGTCTCCCCGTAGAGAATCCCACCGGCCACGTCGGCCGAGCCCTCGGAGCGAATCGCTGACGAAAACGCAGCGTGGGGTCCAGAAATTCCCGGGGGCACGAGGCTGTAGAAGAAGCTGGGCGAGTCCATCCCGTCAGAGCCCGCCGTGTTCGAAACGAACAAACGCGGGGCGTGCGTGCGATCCTGAAAGTTCCAGATCTGAAGTTTCGGGAACGTATGATCCCCGAGCAGGAGTTCCGCCGACATATAGCCACCAACAGCACCAGTCACCGTGCCTGACAGGCACGTCCCGACAGCAATGGCAATGAGCAGGGAACGGTTTCGCACCATGGCCTCCCGAAGACGATTCCCAAGTAACCCGCATTCTGCGCCTCTCGACGACTAGACGGTCAAGGAACCGAAGGAAAGCGGCGAAGCGCGAAGGGCCTGAGCTACCTGAAAACGGCCCGCCGAAGCGAGGCATCTTTCCGAAAATAACGGACAGAAAAATACCGCCTCAGGTTGCTGTGGCGGCCACTTTCGTCCACGAAGATCAGGTAATCACTGTAGGGTGCGGGCGCCGGCAGAAGCCGGGAGCTGAGCGGGGACAGCGTGGAACCAGGTCGCGATCCTGTTGGTAGCTCGTTTCGCGGCGCGACGCATGCGTATTGGGTGGGCCCGGCTGGGTTCGAACCAGCGACCAAGCGATTATGAGTCGCCTGCTCTGACCGCTGAGCTACGGGCCCTCGGTGCTGCCCGGACAGGCGGCTCGCCGACTCGGACCCGGCGCTGCACGCACGTGGCGCGCGAATTATAGCCCGCGCTGCGTCACCCCCTTTGCCCGAGCGCTTGTCAGAGGGGTGCACGGCGGGCGAACATTCGCCATGCACCATTACCTGCGACCGCTGATCGCGCCAGAATCGGTCGCCCTGATCGGCGCTTCGGATCGCACCGGTTCGCTCGGCTGCGTCGTTCTGGAAAACCTGCTGTCGGGCGGCTTTGGCGGCGCGGTCTATCCGGTCAATCCGCGGCACAAGACGATCAGCGGGCGCGACGCTTGGCCGACGCTCGCGGCGATCGGCAAGCCGGTCGACCTCGCGATCATCGCAACCCCGCCGCACGCCGTTGCAGAAGTCCTCGAATCGCTTCCCGCCGCGAGGGTCGGCGTTGCGGTCATCATGACGGCACCGGCAGCGACCGACCGCGGGGCGGGCCGGGCCTGGTCGCGCGAGATCGCCGCGGTGGCGAAGCGCATCAAGGTCCGGGTGATCGGGCCCGGCGCGCTGGGCGTCGTGCGCCCCGGCATCGGTCTCAACGCGACGTACTGCGCGCCCACGGCCCTTCCCGGACGCCTGGCGCTCGTCGCCCAATCGGGAGCGGTGGCGACGGCGATGCTCGATTTCGCGACGCCGCTGGGCATCGGTTTCTCGACGGTGATCTCGCTGGGAGGCGGCATCGACGTCGGCTTCGGCGAGTTGCTCGACTGCCTGCTGCTCGATCTGGCCACCGACAGCATCCTGCTCTACGTCGAGGAGCCGGGTGACGCGCGGGCGTTCATGTCGGCGCTGCGTGCCGCCGCCCGAACCAAGCCCGTCGTGGTGCTGAAGTCCGGACGCTCGATCGAGCGCGATCCTGTCGCGGAGGTACGCGCCGATGCGGTGTTCGGCGCCGCGATGGTGCGCGCCGGCACGGTGCGCGTGCAGACCTACACCCAGCTGGTCGCGGCCGCGCGCATGCTCGCCCGCGGGCGCATTCCCCGGGGTGATCGCCTCGCCATCGTGTCCAACGGTCGTGGCCCCGCGCTGCTCGCCGCAGACAGCGCCGCCGACCGGCGGATGAACCTCGCGACGTTCAGCGGCACGACAGTGGACAGGCTGCAGGCGCTGACGGTCGACGACGGTCCGCACGGCAATCCCGTCGACGTCCGCGGCGACACGCCATCGGAGCGGCTGGCGGCCGCGGCCGATGCCGCGCTTGCCGATCCCAACGTCGATGTCGTCGTTGCGCTGCACGTGCCGCGTCCCAGCGCGCCGGCGGTCGATGCGGCGCGGGCGCTGGCCGAGGTTGCGCAGCGGCACACCAAGCCGGTGCTCGCCGCGTGGCTGGGCGCGATCGACCGACAGGAAGTGCACGACGCGCTCGAGGCCGGAGGCATCGCCAATTTCTACACGCCGGAAAACGCGATCGACGCGCTGTCGTTCCTGCTCGCCTACCGCAACAACCAGGCGATGCTGCTCGAGGTTCCGCCGCCGCAGCCCGAGCCCGAGCCTCCGAATCTCGCTGCGATCGAGGCGCTGCGGGCGGCGCTGGCCGATGACGAACGTCGGACGCTGACGGTCGGCGAAGCCCTGACGGTGCTGCGTGCGTTCGGGATCGGTCCTGGCTTTGCGCGCGTCGGCACGCTGCCCGAAGCCGAAGCCGCGTCGCGCGGGCTGCGCTATCCGCTGTCGCTGCGCCTCGATGCGGAAGACGCGACGCTGCCCTCGCTGGTGATCCGCATTGGGCGGTCGCTGCCCAAGGCCTGGCACGAACTCCAGCGCGTCGCTGCCCATTCGAAGCCCGCGGGATGGACCGGTCGCGTCGTCATGCAGGAAGTGCCGCGCGGCGCCGAGCCCTCCGCGGCCACCGTGCGCGTGCTGACCGATGCGCATTTCGGGCCGGTGATCACCCTCGCTCCCGACGCCGCGGCGTGCGGCTGGGCGCGAAGTCCGTCGCTGGCGCTGCCGCCGCTCAATCCACGGCTCGCCACCGAACTGATCGCGGACGTGGGCGGGCCCCGCGGGACCTCGTGGCTTTCGAGTGCCGCGATCGATGCGCTGATCGACGTGCTGACGCGCGTCTCGGCGCTGGTCTGCGCCTTGCCCTGGGTGCGCCGCCTCGATCTCGAATCGGTGCGGTTCGACGGCGGGCGCGCGTTCGTCGCCGATGCCCGTTTCAGCGTCGATCCACGCAGGCGATTGCAGCGCGGCTATCCGCACATGGCGATCCATCCGTATCCGGTCGAGCTGATCGGCGACGTGGCGCTGCGCGACGGGACCGTCCTGCACCTGAGGCCGATCCGTCCGGAGGACGCGGAGCTCGAGCGTGCCTTCGTCGGGGGGCTGTCCGAGCAGTCGCGCTACTACCGCTTCTTCTACCGGTTCACCGAGCTCACCCCGGCGATGGTCGCGCGCTTCACCCAGGTCGACTACGACCGCGAGCTCGCGCTGGTCGCCGTCGTGGACGCGCAGGGCGACGCATCGTTCGCGGGCGTGGCCCGCTACATCGCGAATCCGGACCGGACCAGCGCCGAATTCGCCGTCGTCGTCGGCGACGCGTGGCAGCGACGCGGTGTCGCGACCGTGCTGATGCGCAGGCTGATCGGTTGCGCCAAGCGGCGCGGCTTCCAGGAATTGTCAGGGGTCGTGCTGCGCGAGAACGAGGCGATGTTGAAGCTCGTCCGCTCGCTGGGGTTCGCGCTCGAGGACGACCCCGAGGACGCGACCCAGGTGAACGCCACGCTGGGGCTGGGCTGAGGTCGCCCTCTCCCGCTCGCGCCGCTACTCGGCGGCCTCCGTGTACCGGCGGTGCCGGTCGGGACGGCGGTGTGTCGGCCGCCCTCGGTCGGCCGGCGGCGGGCCCTGCGGGCCTTCGCTCGGCTTACGCCTCGCGCGCCGGCCTCACTCGCCCTCCAGGAAGCTGCGCAGCTTCTCGGAGCGCGACGGATGG
>DATGDG010000107.1:0-5394 GCA_035311025.1 Casimicrobiaceae bacterium | reverse complement strand
GTCGACGGTGACGAACCCGGCTTCCGGCCAGGTGTGGATCGCGAGGTGGGATTCGGCGAGCAGCACGGTGCCCGTGACGCCCTGCGGCTGGAACTGGTGGAACCTGTCGCCGACGATCGTGAGCCCCGACGCCTCGACGGCCGCGAGGCACAGCGCACGCAGCGGCTCGGCCCGGGTGAGCGCAGGCAGGTCGGCCGGGCATCCGTACCATTCGCCCAGCAGATGAATACCGTCCATCGAATCCCCCTCCAGGAACTGCTCCCCCGCGGCGCTGCCGAATCCCGGAGCGTGCCTGGCCGATGCGATCTCCCCGAACCTCTGCGATGCAGCCGCAGGAAACATCACTCGGCCAGCGTAAACGAAGAATTATGGCACAATGTAGCGCTTTCGCGATAGTTTTCGATGGCTTTCCTTCGAGTCGCCGCGGTGCCGCGAGCCTGCAACCCCGCCTTTCCACGATGCCCGACACCCTTGCAACGTTGCAAAACACGGTGATCCACGCGCCTTCGGTGCGCGATGCCGATCTCGCCAATTCGATCCGCGCGCTGGCGATGGATGCCGTCGAGGCCGCGAAATCGGGCCACCCCGGCATGCCGATGGGGGCCGGGTCCACCGGCGACTGGCATCGCTACGTCGGCGCAGCCGACGATGCCGGCGCGGCGGTCGTCGGCATCGACCGCTTTGGCGAATCGGCGCCTGCGGGCGTGCTGTTCCAGCATTTCGGATTCACCGTCGACCACGTCGCCGCCGTCGTGCGACAGGTCGCCGGTCACAGCGCACGCCCATGACGATCACGATCCGCCCGGCGAACGTCCGCGACGCGGCGGCGATCGCGCGGCTGCGGATCGAAAGCTGGCGCGCGACCTACCGCGGCCTCGTTCCCGACGCCTACCTGGCGCAGATGGATGCCGACGAGAGCATCGCGATGTGGGAGCGCGTGCTGACCGCAGGACCGAGCACGGCGAGCGTCTTCGTCGCCGAAAGCGACGGCGAGGTGATCGGCTTCGCCGCCGGCAACATGCTGCGCGAGCCGCGCTTCGATCTCGACGCCGAGCTGTCGGCGGTCTATGTGCGCAGCGCCTTCCAGCGCAAGGGCATCGGGCGGCGCCTGGTGCGCGAAGTCACCCGGGCGCAGCGCGCGCACGGCGCGCACGGGCTCGTTGCCTGGGTCATCGCCGGCAACAAGCTCGGCCGCGGCTTCTTCGAGCGCCTCGACGGCGAGCTGCTGGTCGAGCAGCCTTTCCAGTGGGACGATATGGACCTCATCGAGGCCGCCTACGGCTTCCACGACATCGATGCGCTGGTCGCGGCCTGCGGCACGCTCCCGGCCGTCCCGTCGACATTGCACTGACCTGCGCGAACGACCCCACCGCGCGGATCCGCCTATCGCCAACCCCGGAACCATCACCATCAGGAGGAGAGCATGACCATCAAAGTCGCCATCAACGGCTACGGCCGCATCGGCCGCAACGTCCTTCGTGCGCACTACGAGGACGGCAAGAAGCACGACATCGCGATCGTCGCGATCAACGACCTGGGCAGCCCGGAGACGAATGCGCACCTGACGCGCCACGACACCGTGCACGGCAAGTTCCCCGGCAGCGTCACCGTGGACGGCGACTCGATGGTCGTCAACGGCGACCGCATCCGCGTCCTCGCCCAGCGCGTCCCGGCGCAGCTTCCGTGGGGGTCGCTCGACGTCGATGTCGTCCTCGAGTGCACGGGGTTCTTCACCTCCAAGGCCAAGGCATCGGCGCACCTCGCCGGCGGTGCGAAGAAGGTCATCATCTCGGCGCCCGGAGGCAAGGACGTCGATGCGACGATCGTCTACGGCGTCAACCACCAGAGCCTGAAAGCGTCGCACACGGTGATCTCCAATGCATCGTGCACGACCAACTGCCTCGCCCCGCTGGTGATGCCCCTGCACCAGAAGATCGGCATCGAGAACGGGCTGATGACCACCGTGCACAGCTACACCAACGACCAGGTGCTGACCGACGTCTACCACGAGGACCTGCGCCGCGCCCGCTCGGCGACGATGAGCATGATCCCGACCAAGACCGGCGCCGCTGCGGCGGTCGGACTGGTGCTCCCCGAGCTCAACGGCAAGCTCGACGGGTTCGCGATCCGAGTGCCGACGATCAACGTGTCGATCGTCGACCTGTCGTTCATCGCCAAGCGCGACACCAGCGTCGACGAGGTCAACGCGATCATGAAGGCCGCCTCCGAGTCCGGCCCCCTTTCGGGCGGCATCCTGCGCTACAACACGGCGCCGCTGGTGTCGGTCGACTTCAACCACGACCCGGCATCGTCGACGTTCGACGCGACGCTGACCAAGGTGTCGGGACGGCTGGTCAAGGTCTCGAGCTGGTACGACAACGAATGGGGCTTCAGCAACCGGATGCTCGACGCGATCGTCGCGCTGATGGCGGCGAAGTGACGCCATGACTTTCAGGCGTCTGTCCGACATCGACGTGCGCGGCAAGCGGGTGCTCGTGCGCGCCGACCTCAACGTTCCGCAGGACGACGCGGGTGCGATCACCGACGACACGCGCATCCGGGCGTCGGTGCCCGGCATCCGCGACGCGCTCGCGCGCGGGGCGGCGGTCATGGTCACCTCGCACCTCGGCCGGCCGACCGAAGGCGAATGGAAGCCCGAGGACTCGCTCGCGCCGATCGCCAGGCGGCTCGGCGAACTCCTCGGCCGCGACGTGCCGCTGGTGCGCGACTGGATCGACGGCGGCGCCTGGCACGACGCGCTCAAGCCCGGCGACCTGGTGATGCTCGAGAACTGCCGGATCAACAAGGGCGAGAAGAAGGACGACGACGCGCTCGCGCGGAAGATGGCGAAACTCTGCGACGTGTACGTCAACGACGCCTTCGGCACCGCGCATCGCGCCGAGGCGACGACCCACGGCATCGCCCGTCATGCGCCGGTCGCCTGCGCGGGACCGCTGATGGCGGCGGAACTCGATGCGCTGTCCCGCGCGCTCGCCTCCCCGGCGCGACCGGTGGTGGCGATCGTTGCGGGCTCCAAGGTGTCGACCAAGCTGACGATCCTGCGCGCGCTGGCCGCGAGGGTCGACACCCTGATCGTCGGCGGCGGCATCGCCAACACCTTCGTCCTCGCCAATGGCGGACGCATCGGGAAATCGCTCGCCGAGCCCGACCTCGTGGGCGAAGCGCGGGCGATCCTGGCGCAGTTCCCGGGCAAGGTCCCGATCCCGGTCGACGCCGTCTGCGCCAAGTCCTTTGCCGCCGACGCGAGGCCCGCGGTCAAGGCGATCACCGACATCGCCGACGACGACCTGATCCTCGACATCGGGCCGCGCACCGCCGAGATGCTGGCGGGCATCGTGGCCGAGGCGGGGACGATCGTCTGGAACGGACCGGTCGGCGTGTTCGAATTCGACGCGTTCGCCGGCGGCACGCGTGCGCTGGCCAATGCGATCGCGGCTTCGCCGGCATTCTCGATCGCCGGCGGCGGCGACACGATCGCGGCGATCAACAAGTTCGGCGTCGCCGACCGCATCGGGTACATCTCGACTGCGGGCGGCGCGTTCCTCGAGTTCCTCGAGGGCAAGACGCTTCCCGCCGTGGCGATCCTCGAACAGCGCGGGGCGGGCTGACGTGCCGCGTTCGACACGGATCGTCGCCACCCTCGGGCCTGCGTGCAGCAAGCCCGACGTGCTGCGGCGCATGCTCGCGGCGGGCGTCGACGTGGTTCGCCTCAATTTCTCGCACGGGCGCGCCGAGGATCACGTCGAGCGGGCGCGCATGGTGCGCGAGGCCGCCCGCGCCGAGGGCCGCGAGGTCGCCGTGATGGCCGACCTGCAGGGCCCCAAGATCCGCATCGGCAGGTTCGCCGACGGCAAGGTCGCCCTCGTCGCCGGCGCACGGTTCGTCCTCGACGCCGAATGCCAGACCGGTGACGCGACCCGCGTCGGCCTCGATTACCCCGAACTCGTCCGCGATGTCGGACCCGGCGCGATCCTGCTGCTCGATGACGGGCTGATCCGGCTCGAAGTCGAGTCGGTGGAGGGTCCGAGGATCGTCACGCGCGTGGTCGTCGGCGGAAAGCTGTCAGACAACAAGGGCATCAACCGCCTGGGCGGCGGGCTCACCGCGCCGGCGCTTACGGCCAAGGACATGGCGGACATCCAGACGGCCGCGAAGCTCGAGGCCGACTATCTCGCCGTGTCGTTTCCCAAGAGCAAGGAAGACATGTACATGGCGCGCCAGCTGATGCGCGCCGCCGGCGGGCGCGCGATGCTGATCGCCAAGATCGAGCGCGCCGAGGCGATTCCCGCGCTCGAGGAGATCATCGACGCGTCGGACGGCATCATGGTCGCGCGCGGCGATCTCGCGATCGAGGTCGGCAACGCCGCCGTCCCCGGGCTGCAAAAGCGCATGCTGCGGGTGGCGCGCGAGCGCAACCGGCTGACGATCACCGCGACGCAGATGATGGAGTCGATGATCCACAACCCGGTGCCCACGCGCGCCGAGGTGTCGGACGTCGCCAATGCCGTGCTCGACGGCACCGATGCGGTGATGCTGTCGGCCGAGACTGCCGCCGGAAACTACCCGGTCGAGACCGTCGAGACGATGGCGCAGGTCTGCGTCGAGGCCGAGAAATCGAACCCGGTCGAGCTCGACCGCGATTTTCTCGACCGCACGTTCACGCGCATCGACCAGTCGATCGCAATGGCGACGCTGTTCACCGCGTTCCACCTCAAGGTCAAGGCCATCGCATCGCTGACCGACAGCGGCTCGACGCCGCTGTGGATATCCCGCCACAACTCCGGCTGCCCGATCTTCGCGCTGACCCCGAACGTCGAGACCCAGCGCCGGATGGCGCTGATGCGCAACGTCACCTCGCTTCACCTCGAGCAGACCGGCAGCCGCGACGAAGTGCTGCGCGCCGCCGAGGACCTGCTGCTCGCACGCGCGCAGGTGCAGAAGGGCGACCTGATCGTGCTGACCGTCGGGGAGCCGATGGGCAAGTCCGGCGGCACCAATACGATGAAAATAGTCAGGGTCGGTGAACACCGATCCTGACTATTTCGGCGTTCGCTAACCTGAGCGGTAGCGAAGGTTAAGCGAGCAGAGCGAGCGGCGAACGCTCAGATCGTCAGGGTCGCTTGCAGCGCGAGCCGCGATCACTCAGATCGTGCGTGTCGCCCGCCAGCCCACGAAGGAACCGCCATGCCAGCTCGAATCGACTACACCACCGCCGCACCGGGCGCCTACGCTGCGTTGCGCGCACTGGAAACCTACCTTCACCAGAGCGGGCTGGAAGCCCGGCTGCTCGAGCTCGTCAAGACCCGCGTTTCCCAGATCAACGGCTGCGCGTTCTGCATCGACATGCACACGCAGATGGCCCGCGTCGCAGGC
>DATGDG010000106.1:0-3163 GCA_035311025.1 Casimicrobiaceae bacterium | reverse complement strand
GAGTTCGCCCTTTTTCATGATCCTTCCAACGGGCGCAGCGCTACTGCGCCAACGGGGCACTCATGTTCGATCTACTCCACAAGCACAAGACCTTCGCCCAGATCGTGCTCGCGCTGATCACGCTGCCCTTCGCGTTCTTCGGCGTCGACTACTACTTCCGCGGCGGCGACGCGACAAAGGCGGTGGCGACGGTCGGCGGCAGCAAGATCGAGCAGAGCGCGTTCGACAACCTGTTGCGCGAGCAGCAGGCGCGGATGCGCCAGGCGCTCGGCGACCGCTACGATCCGGCGATGCTCGACACGCCGGCGGCGCGCTACGCGCTGCTCGACCAGCTGATCAACCAGCGCCTGCTCGAGAACCTCGGGAGCGCCGAGCACTTCCGGGTCAGCGACGCCCAGTTGCGGCAATTCATCGGTGCATTGCCCCCGTTCCAGGAGAACGGGAGATTCTCGCCGACCAAGTACAACGAGGTGCTCGCGGGCCAGGGGATGACGCCGCTGCTGTTCGAACAGCGCGTGCGCGGCGACCTCGCCCTGTCGCCGCTGCAGGACCCGGTGGTCGGCGCGAGCTTCGCGAGCGAAGCATCGGTGCGCAACTACCTGGCGCTCGCCGGGCAGACGCGGGAGGTCGCGGTCGCGTCGGTTGCCGCCGCGCCGTTCGAGAAGTCGGTTGCCGTCACCGATGCCGAGGTCAAGGCCTACTACGACAAGAATCCCTCGGCGTTCCAGACGCCCGAGGTCGCGAGGATCGAATACCTGACGCTCTCCCAGGATGCACTGGCTGCGCAGATGAAGGTCGATCCGGCCGAGGTCAGGCAGGCCTACGAGGCGAACGCCAGGCAGTACACGACCGCGGAGGAGCGGCAGGCCTCGCACATCCTGATCGCCGTCAAGCCCGACGCGACGCCCGCCGAGAAGGCCGCGGCGAAGGCCAAGGCGACGATGATTCTCGAGAAGGCGCGCGCGAACCCCGCGTCGTTCGCCGAGCTGGCGAAGGAATATTCGCAGGACCCGGGCTCGGCCCAGCAGGGGGGTGACCTGGGATCGTTCGCGCGCGGGTCGATGGTGAAGCCGTTCGAGGACGCGGTGTTCGCGGCGAAGGTCGGCGACATCATCGGGCCGGTCGAGACCAATTTCGGCTATCACGTCATCAAGGTGACCGGCATCACGCCTGCGCATGTGCAGTCGTTCGACGAGGTCAAGGGCCGCATCGAGGCCGACCTGCGGCGCCAGAAAGCGATGCAGAAGTTCGCGTCGTCGGCCGAGCAGTTCCAGAATCTCGTCTACGAGCAGGCCGATTCGCTCGCGGGTGCCGCCAAGGCGCTCGACCTCAAGGTCCAGACGACGCCGTTGATGACGCGCGAGCAGATCCAGCAGCTCGCGATGGGCAACCCCAAGTTCGTGCAGGCGCTGTTCTCGCCGGATTCGCTGCAGGCCAAGCGCAATACCGAAGCGATCGAGGTCGCGCCGAACACGCTGATGGCCGGGCGGATCCTCGAATACAAGCCGGCGACGCTGCGTCCGTTTGCCGATGTCCAGGGCGACATCCGCAAGCTGCTGATCCACCGCGCCGCGAGCGCGCTGGCACAGAAGGCGGGCCGGGAGAAGCTCGCCCTGCTCGAGCAGGGGAAGCCCGATGCCCAGGTCGGCGTCACGTTCGACAAGCCGGTGACGCTCGATCGCGCGCAGGCGCAGCCGCAGTTCCCGGCCGATGCGCTGAAGGCGATCTTCGAGGCCGACTCGCGCAAGCTCCCCGGCTATGTCGGGATCGTCGGTGCCGGCGGGGACTTCGACATCTACCGGATCGACAAGGTCATCGAGCCGCCTGCGCCCGATGCGGCGAAGCTCGCGAGCGCCGGAGCGGCGGTCGGCGGGCAGATCGGACAGGAACTGATGAGCGCCTATCTGGCGAGCCTGCGCGCGGCCACCGAGGTGAAGATCAACCAGGCGGTGCTCGAGAAGAAGCAGGAGCAGTGAGGGGACGCGCCCGGTCCGGGCTCCCGTTTCCTCGTCAGTTGCGTCGCTGCGTTTCCGCGCTCAGGTCCCGCACTTGTTGTCGCGCATCCACGCGGTGAGGCGGGCGCGTTCGCGCTCCAGCGCCGCACTGTCCATCGCTTCGCGCTCGCCCTTGGCGTTGTAGCGGTAGGTCGTGACCTGAGAATCGCCCAGCGAGCGCAGGTTTGACTCGGCCTGGGCGCAGCCCTGCCGGCGCTGCTCGTCGGCGGCCCGGGCCTTGTCGGCCTTCGCGAGCGCCTGCTCCTGGTCGGTCTGCCGCTTGCGGAAAGCGGCCTCCTGCTGCGCAAGCTCCTTGGCCGCATTCGGATTGGCGGGCGGCGGCGCCGGCGGCAGTTGCTTGCTCTTGACGTCGGACGGCGGCGGCTGGTCCGAGTAGACGGTGCGCCCCTGCGCATCGGTCCATTTGTAGAGCGCGGCCGCCGTCGTGCCGGCGCAGGTCAGCGCCAGCACGAACAGCACGGTTGCGGATGCCGGGTGTCGGTACATGGATGTGCTCCGCCATTTTATGACAATGGCAAGTTACAGCCCGGGTGCCGCCGCCGTCAATCGAACGGGAGCAACTGCGCTCGAAAACAGGTCGGGGCTGTCGCGGTTCGGACACTTCCGCGCGAAGCCCGGGCCCGGGAACGTTGCATCGGGCGATGCCGCGGCAGGATCGGCCCCGGTATAATCGGTTTTTGCGCACAGGAGAAACTATGCGTGTCGTCCGCAAGGCGCTGACGTTCGACGACGTTCTTCTGGTTCCCGCCCATTCGCTGGTCGTTCCACGCGACGTATCGCTGGCGACCCGCCTGACCCGCACGATCACCCTCAACGTTCCGCTGCTGTCGGCGGCGATGGACACGGTGACCGAATCGCGCCTCGCGATCGCGATGGCGCAGGAAGGCGGGCTGGGGATCATCCACAAGAACATGACGCCGGCGCGGCAGGCGGCCGAGGTCGCCAAGGTCAAGCGCTTCGAAAGCGGCGTCGTCAAGGACCCGATCACCATTCCGCCGTCGATGTCGGTGCGGCAGGTGCTTGCGCTCACGCAGCAGCACCGGATCTCCGGGCTTCCCGTCGTCTCCGGCAAGCAGGTCGTCGGCATCGTCACCAACCGCGACCTGCGGTTCGAGACCAACCTCGACCAGCCGGTGTCGAACATCATG
>DATGDG010000105.1:0-5077 GCA_035311025.1 Casimicrobiaceae bacterium | reverse complement strand
GCCTCGGGCTCGGGGAATCCCGACAGGTAGTAGAAATAGCTGTCGTGCCGGAACGGATAGAGCGAGTCCCGGTTGCGTGAAACCTCGGGCGCAGTCGGCAGCAGCGCAAGACCGCCGCCGCTCTTGCTGCGCATCGTCTGCAATATCGCATCGCGCCGCGTGCGATAGACCTGGTGGGCGTGGTTCATCGTGGGATCCTGCGTTCGATGCAGGCATTATAGGGTGGTGCGTCCCCGATTTCCCGCGTCCCGGATTTCCCGCCACGTGGCTTTCGGGAATCCGGCGGAGCCCTTACCATTGCCGCATGGTCGACGACGCGCCGCACGCGCTGCCCACCGGCAATCCGTTGCACGAGGCCAAGCGTGCACTGCGCGAGCGCATCGTCGCGGCCCGCGACGCGCTCGCCCCTGATTTCCGGAAGCGCGCATCGGGGGCGATCGCCGACCGCATCGTTGCATTGGACAGCTTTGCGCGGGCGGGCGCGCTTCTGCTCACCCTACCCTTCCGCAGCGAGTGGAACGCCGCGCCGGTCGCGGCACGCGCGCTCGCCGCGGGCAAGGTCGTCGCGCTGCCGCGGGTCGAAGCGAAGGCCAGGGTCCTGCGACTGCACCGGATCGCCGACCTCGCCCGCGACGTCGAGCCGGGACACCTCGGCATTCCCGAGCCGCGGGCCGACTGCCCGCGGATCGATCGCGATGCGATCGATTGGATCCTGGTTCCCGGCGTCGCGTTCGATGCGCGGGGCCACCGCCTCGGGTACGGCGGCGGATACTACGACCGACTGCTGCCCGGACTGGGGAGCAGCGCGCCACGCGTCGCCGGAGCCTTCGAGATGCAGGTCGTCGCGGCGCTTCCGCTCGCGCCCCATGATTGCGGCATCGACATGATCGTGACGGAGCAGCGCGTGATCGACACCCGCCCGCGCGGCGGATGACCCCCGCGCGCACCGCCCAGGTCGCGCTGGCCGCGACGCTGACGATCCAGATATTCACGTCGTTCGCCGGGACCGCGACCGCGGTGCTGGCGCCCGAGATCGCAGGCGATTTCGGCGTCGATCCGCGACTGATCGGGGTCTTCATCGGCGCCGTCTATGGCGGCGCGATGCTCGCGAGCATCGCCTGCGGCGGCTTCATCGAGCGCTACGGCCCGATCCGCGTGTCGCAGGTCTGCGTCGTGCTGTGCGCAGCGGGCGTGGCGGCGATCGCCTTCGCGCCGGCCTCGCAGGCCGGACTCCTCGCGCTGGCCGCAGTCGTCATCGGCATCGGCTACGGCCCGATCACCCCCGCTTCATCGCAGCTGCTGCAGCGCACCGCGCCGCCCGAGCGGATGGCGCTGACGTTCTCGATCAAGCAGACGGGCGTTCCCGCAGGGGCGGCGCTGTCGGGCGCGCTGCTGCCCGGTCTCGCCCTGGCGGCGGGATGGCGCCCGGCGTTCGTCGCGGTGGCGGTCGCAGGCGCGATCGTCGTGGCGCTCGCCCAGCCGGTGCGGGCCCGGCTCGACGCCGAGCATTCCCCGCGGCGGCCGATGTCGTTCGCCGGAGTCGTCGGACCGCTCGCGCTGCTGTGGCGGTCGCGGCCGCTGCTGATGCTCGCGCTGGTCTCGTTCGCGTATTCGGCAACCCAGGTGTGCCTGACCAGCTACCTGGTCGTCTACCTCACCGGCTCGCTGGGATTCTCGCTGGTGTCGGCCGGGCTCGCGCTGACTGCGACGACAGTCGCCGGGGCGGCCGGGCGCGTCGGCTGGGGAATCGTCGCGGACCGGCTGCTCGCGCCGCGCAAGGTGCTGGCGCTGATCGGACTGATCGCCTCCGGCTGCGCGATCGCGATGGCCGAGTCCACTCCAGGATGGCCCCCCACGCTGGTGGTCGGGCTCGCGACCTGCTTCGGCGCCACTGCGATCGGCTGGAACGGCGTCCAGCTTGCGGAGGTCGCGCGTCTCGCGCCTCCCGGCGCGGCCGGCAAGGTCACCGGCGCAGCGAGCGTCATCACCTTCGCCGGGGTCGTCATCGGACCGCCGTCGTTCGCGCTGCTCTCCAGCCTGACCGGGAGCTATCGGGCCGGTTTCGTGCTGCTCGCGGTCGCGAGCGGATTCGCCGCGATCGCGCTGCTTTCCAGGGAACCGCATACAATCGATGCCTGAGAAAGCGACGGAGTGGAACCATGGACCGCATACCCGACATCGACCCCCAGGAAACCCGCGAATGGCTGGCCGCGCTCGAGGGCGTGCTCGCCGCCGAAGGTCCCGATCGGGCGCATTTCCTGATCGAGCAGCTGATCGACACTGCGCGTCGCTCGGGCGCGTACCTGCCGTTTTCGGCCAACACCGCGTACATCAACACGATTCCGGTGGATTCGCAGGTGCGCATCCCCGGCGACCAGAACATCGAGCACCGGATCCGCTCGGTTGCGCGCTGGAATGCGATGGCAATGGTCGTGCGCGCCAACAAGCACACCAACGTCGGCGGTCACATCGCGAGCTACGCGTCGGCGGCCACGCTCTACGACGTCGGCTTCAACCACTTCTGGCACGGCGTGTCCGACCGCCACGGCGGCGACCTCGTGTTCGTCCAGGGGCACTCGGCGCCGGGCGTCTACGCGCGCGCGTTCCTGCTCGGCCGCCTCACCGAGACCCAGCTCGACAACTACCGGCAGGAGGTCGACGGAAAGGGCATCTCGTCGTATCCGCACCCCTGGCTGATGCCGGATTTCTGGCAGTTCCCGACGGTGTCGATGGGCCTCGGTCCGCTGATGGCGATCTACCAGGCCCGCTTCATGAAGTACCTGCACGACCGCGGCCTCGCCGACACGCGCGGGCGCAAGGTCTGGTGCTTCTGCGGCGACGGCGAGATGGACGAGCCGGAGTCGATGGGCGCGATCGGCATGGCCTCGCGCGAGAACCTCGACAACCTGATCTTCGTCGTCAACTGCAACCTGCAGCGCCTCGACGGACCGGTGCGCGGCAACGGCAAGATCATCCAGGAGCTCGAGAGCGATTTCCGCGGCGCGGGCTGGAACGTGATCAAGGTCATCTGGGGCACGCATTGGGACCCGCTGCTCGCGCGCGACAAGAAAGGCATCCTGATGCAGCGGATGATGGAATGCGTCGACGGCGAATACCAGACGTTCAAGTCCAAGGACGGCGCCTACGTCCGCGAGTATTTCTTCAACACGCCCGAGCTGAAGGCGATGGTGGCCGACTGGACCGACGACGAGATCTGGGCGCTGAACCGCGGCGGTCACGACCCGCACAAGGTGTATGCCGCCTACCACGCCGCGGTCAACCATCCCGGCCAGCCGACGGTGATTCTCGCCAAGACGATCAAGGGCTACGGGATGGGCGAGGCGGGTGAAGCCCAGAACATCACCCACCAGCAGAAGAAGATGAACGTCGAGGCGGTCCGCCGCTTCCGCGACCGCTTCGAGATTCCGGTGCCGGACGACCAGCTCGAGAAGGTCCCATACGTCACGTTTCCCGAAGGCTCGCCCGAGCTCGAATACATGCGCGCGCGCCGGATGGAGCTCGGCGGCTACCTTCCGGCCCGGCGCCAGAAGGCCGAGCCGCTCGCCGTTCCGCCGCTATCGGCGTTCGAGCGTTTCCTGAAGAGCACCGACGAGCGCGAGATCTCGACGACGATGGCGTTCGTGCAGATCCTGCAGATCCTGCTGCGCGACAAGGATCTCGGCAAGCACGTGGTGCCGATCGTCCCCGACGAATCCCGCACGTTCGGGATGGAGGGGATGTTCCGCCAGCTCGCGATCTGGAACCAGTTGGGCCAGCTCTACACCCCCGAGGACAAGGACCAGCTGATGTTCTACAAGGAGGACAAGCACGGCCAGATCCTCCAGGAAGGGATCAACGAGGCCGGGGCGATGTGCGACTGGATGGCCGCCGCGACAAGCTATTCGACGCACGGCGTCCCGATGATCCCCTTCTACATCTTCTACTCGATGTTCGGCTTCCAGCGCGTCGGGGACTTCGCCTGGGCGGCCGGCGACATGCGCTGCCGCGGTTTCCTGCTCGGCGGAACCGCCGGGCGCACGACCCTCAATGGGGAAGGCCTGCAGCACGAGGACGGGCATTCGCACGTCCTGTCCGCGAACATCCCGAACTGCGCCTCCTACGATCCGACCTTCGCCTACGAAGTCGCCGTGATCATCCAGGACGGCCTGCGGCGCATGTACGCGGAGCAGCAGGACGTCTACTACTACCTGACCGTGATGAACGAGAACTACCCGCACCCGGCGATGCCGGAGGGCGCGGCGGCCTCGATCGTCAAGGGCATGTACCTGTACGCGGCGGGCGCGAAGAAGGCCAAGGCACCGCGCGCGCAGCTGCTGGGCTCGGGGACCATCTTCCGCGAGGTCATCGCCGCCGCCGACCTGCTGCGCAACGACTGGGGCGTCGAGGCGGATCTCTGGAGCTGCCCGTCGTTCACCGAACTCGCCCGCGAGGGGCGCGCCGCGGAGCGGTTCAACCTGCTGAACCCGACCGCCACGCCCCGGGTATCGCATGTGGAGGCGTGCCTCGCGTCGACCCAGGGCCCGATCGTCGCGGCCACCGATTACGTGCGCGCGTACGCCGACCAGATCCGGCCGTATCTGCAGCGGCGCTACGTGGTCCTCGGCACCGATGGCTACGGTCGCTCGGACACGCGCGAGAAGCTGCGCAGCTTCTTCGAGGTCGACCGCCACTACGTCGCCGTCGCTGCACTGAAGGCGCTTGCCGACGACGGCGCGCTGCCCGCGAAGAAGGTCGCCGAGGCCATCGCGAAGTACGGCATCGACGCGGCCCGGCCCGCGCCGTGGCTGGCGTGAGGGGAACGACGATGCAGATGCCGTGGGGATTCCAATGAGCGCGATCGAGGTCAAGGTTCCCGACATCGGGGACTTCACCGATGTGCCGGTGATCGAGGTGCTGGTGAAGGCCGGCGATGCAATCAAGGCCGAAGACGCGCTGGTGACGCTCGAGTCCGACAAGGCGACGATGGACGTGCCGTCGCCGGCCGCGGGTGTCGTCAAGGCGGAGCAGGTGAAGGTGGGCGACAAGGTCAAGGAGGGAAGCGTCATCCTGACGCTCG
>DATGDG010000104.1:0-2107 GCA_035311025.1 Casimicrobiaceae bacterium | reverse complement strand
AGTCGAGGCTGTCTCGCCGGATGTAGGTCGCGCCGTTGACGTCGGGAATCAGGTAATAGGGTCGTCCGTGCAGCGGCGTCACGCGGATGTAGCGAAGCTCGCCGTGGACGCGAACTTCCTCGATGACCTGCTGGTCACGGCGGATGATCGTGACCTGCGGCGCGAGGTCCGCATCCCCGGTTGCGTCCTGCGGCGGGATCGGCGGCGGCGCAGGCGACGGCGCGGTCGATGTCGCAGGCAATGGTGGCGGCGGCGGCGCCTTGCCCGGTTCCTGTGCCGATGTGCTGCCCGCGGCGACGGCCACGGCGAGCGACATCAGAAGGGTGCGTGCGATCATGGGACCGGAGGATGGACGCTGCAATCGGGTGCCCGGTCGTGCCGACCGGTGGATGACGACACCGCCATTCTATCAAACGCGGTTCCCCGCAGCGGGCTCCGCGATCAGAGATTGAGGATCTTCTCGCGCTCCTCCCGCGAAGGCTGGAATCCGCGGGATTCGTAGTACTGGAAGATCGCGTCGACGACAGCATCGGGATCGTCGATCACCTGCATCAGCTTGAGGTCGTGCTCGGCGATCATGCCTTCGCCGACCAGCCTGTCCTCGAACCAGGCCAGCAGCCCGCGCCAGAACGCCGAGCCGACGAGGATGATCGGTATCCTGTGGCTCGTGCCGGTCTGCACCAGGGTCAGGCACTCGGACAACTCGTCGAGCGTCCCGTAGCCCCCAGGCAGCACGACATATGCCGACGCGAAGCGCACGAACATCATCTTGCGCGCGAAGAAATAGCGGAAGGAGAGGCTGATGTCCTGGTAGCGGTTTCTCACCTGCTCGTTGGGCAGGGCGATGTTGAGGCCGATCGCCGGGGAGCGTCCGGCATGCGCGCCCTGGTTGGAAGCCTCCATCAATCCGGGGCCGCCACCGGAGATGACGGAGAAGCCCGCGTCGGAGAGCTTGCGCGAGATCGTCTTCGCGATCGCGTAGTACGGATGGCCTTCCTGGATCCGCGCGCTGCCGAACACGCTGACCGCCGGATGCACGCCCGAGAGCTGGTCGGCCGCCGCATGGAACTCTGCCATAATCCCCAGCACCCGCCACGCTTCCTGGCCGTGGGTCGAATGCAGTGATTGCGGGTCGATCAGCTCGGGAATCTTGTGGGTTCGCGACCGCATGGCAACGCTTGTCCTCGTCGATGGTTCGTCGTACCTGTACCGCGCGTTCCATGCGCTGCCTGACCTCAGGACGTCCAAGGGGGAGCCTACCGGCGCGCTGCGCGGTGTGCTGTCGATGTTGCGCCGTTTGGTGATCGACGGCAAGCCGGATTACTTCGCCGTCGTGTTCGACGCGCCGGGCAAGACGTTCCGCGACGCGTGGTATCCCGAGTACAAGGCGAATCGCCCGCCGATGCCCGACCCGCTCATCGCGCAGATCGGTCCGCTGCACGAAGCGGTGCGCGCCAACGGATGGCCGCTGCTGGTCGTCGATGGCGTCGAGGCCGACGACGTGATCGGCACGCTTGCGCGACAGGCGAGGTCGGCGGGGATCGACACCGTGATCTCGACCTCCGACAAGGATCTCGCCCAGCTGGTCGAGCCGGGAATCACGTTGATCAACACCATGACCAACGAGCGCCTCGATCACGACGGCGTCGTCGCACGCTTCGGCGTGCGTCCCGACCAGGTGCTCGACCTCCTGACGCTGACCGGCGACGCCGTCGACAACGTGCCCGGCGTGGACAAGGTGGGACCCAAGACCGCGGCGAAATGGCTCGCCCAATACGACACGCTGGACAACATCGTCGCGCACGCCGACGAGATCGGCGGCGTCGTTGGCGAGAACCTGCGCAAGGCACGCGACTGGCTGCCCCAGGGCAGGCGCCTGCTTACCGTCAAGGTCGACTGCGACCTGCCGGTGAAGGTCGATGAGCTGAAGCCCGCGCCCGCCGACGCCGATCGGGTGCGCGCGCTCTACGAGCGCTTCGAATTCAAGAGCTGGCTGCGCGACGCCGAGCGCGCGCCCGATGCCGATGCCGCGGGCAGGCTCGCTGCCCGCGCGGCGAGCGACGACGCGGGGCGGCGCTGGGACGAGGAGGCCAGGGCGCCGGCGCCC
>DATGDG010000103.1:0-8105 GCA_035311025.1 Casimicrobiaceae bacterium | reverse complement strand
GTTGTCGGACGCTCGCGCCGGCCCCGGCGTGGCGGCTCACCGTGGTCACCCGCGGCGCAACGTCACTTCTTCTTGAAGAAGAAGGTGAATTCCTTGTTCGCCGACGAGCTCTCGAGCAGGGGGTTGCCGGTCTGCTTGGAGAACGCCTCGAAGTCCTTCACCGATCCCGGGTCGGTGGCGACGATGCGCAGCACCTGGCCGCTGGTCATTTCGCCGAGAGCCTTCTTGGCGCGAAGGATGGGCAGCGGGCAATTGAGGCCGCGGGCGTCGAGTTCCTTGTCGAATTCCATGGTCTGGTCCTCCTCCGGACGGTCCGGATGTGTCGATGGGCAGTGAAAATACCGGCTTGCGCGGGCGGTAGCTACCGCCTTCGCAGCAGGCCGGAACGGGATATTAGCAATGTCTAATATGTTGCTCGGGGGTGTCAAGTCCCTCTTGCTCGGATTGCCGGGCGAGGGACTGCCCCCGGCACGGCCGGCCAGTGCGGGCCCGAGTGGCGCTCGATGAGCTCGATGTGCGGCTCCGAGAGATCGGGTGTCGATGGGCGCAGGAACAGGTGAAGCAGGCGCCCGACGACGCCGATCACGAAAACAGCGGCAGTGTCGAGCGTCGGTCCGCGGGCGAACTCGAGCGGCGTCGTAGTGTCCATTCCGGATCGATTGTCGCACCGGCCAAGATGCGGGAATTGACCTCGGTCAAGCCCGTCGGGTCGCATTTTGGCCACGCTGGTTGACGCAGGTCAACCGAAGGCACGGGGCCGGGGGCCAAAGTTCGTGCTGCGCATTTCCGATTCCACACGCGGAGGCTGACGATGACTCGGAGCACTTGGATGAAGGCAACGGTTGTACTGGGGATGACCCTCGCGTCGGCCGTGGCACTTGCACAGCCTGCCGGCGGTCCGGGACCTGGCCCGGGCCCGGGAGGCGCCGGGCCGGGAATGATGCGTGGATACGGCGCAGGCGCGCCCGCGGATTGCTACCACTACCGTGGCGGCCCTGGAGCATGGGGCGGCGGCCCGGGCGCGATGCGCGGCTACGGCGCGGGTCCCGGCTGGGGTCCCGGATCTGGCGGTCCGCTGTCGCAACTCGATCTGAGCGCCGATCAGGAGCAGAAGATCGCCGGCATCCACGAGGACTTGCGTCGCAAGACCTGGGACACGATGGGCCAGCTGCAAAGCGAACGGTTCAAGCTTCGCAGCCTGTACATGGCCGACAAGCCGGACCCGAATGCAATCGCCGACCAGGAGAAGAAAGTCGACGAACTTCGCCGCACGATGATCAAGGCCCGCGTCGAGGCGAGCAACCAGATGCGTGCGGTGCTGACCAAGGAGCAGCGCGAGCGCCTGCGCGAGTATTCGCCGTGGTGGATGGAGGAAGGCGGCGACGACTAGCGCCGTATCTCCGGCCAACTCCCACCCGCGCCCGACGCCCCTGCGCCGGGCGCCCTCTGTACTTCTGGCGTGCACGATTCGCGCGGAGCATTGGATGTCCACACGTTACGTATTCGGCAAGACGGTCGCCATGTCCCACGACGAGGCCGTTCGCAAAGCCACCGAAGCGCTCGCGGCCGAAGGCTTCGGTGTCCTGACCGAGATCGACGTCGCGGCGACGCTGAAGAAGAAGCTCGGCAAGGATATGGCGCCGTACAGGATCCTCGGGGCCTGCAATCCGCAGCTCGCCCATCGCGCGATCGAGGCCGAGCCGCAGATCGGGGCGCTGCTTCCCTGCAACGTCGTCGTGCGACAGGATGCGGCAGGCAAGACGATCGTCGAGATCATGGACCCACAATCGGTGCTGCAGCTGGCCGGGGGGCGCGAGATCGAAACGGTCGCGGGCGAGGTGCGGGCGAAGCTCGTGCGGGTACTCGCGTCGTTGTGAGACGACCAACGGTGCCGGCCGGCCAGACCGGGTTCGGCCCCTATGCGACGTTGCAGTAGCAGTAGGTGAACTGCTGGATCGCTCCCGCCGGGGTCCGATGCCGTTCGGTGAGATGCCTGACCAGCCTGAAGCCCGCGCCGAATTCCCGATGCAGCGAGGCCGCGTCGTAGCGCACGACGTCGAGGCCGCTGCATTTCTGCGGGCCTTCTGGTCCGAAAGTCGCGACGATCACGTGCCTGCCCGGTTTGACCGCGCCCGCGACCTGGCGCACGTAGGCTGTGCGGTCATCGGGGTCGGTGAGGAAGTGGAACGCGGCGCGGTCGTGCCAGACGTCGTAGCAATGCGGTTCGAAGGCATGCCTGGTCGCGTCGCCGCAGATCCACTTGACGCGGGCCGCATCTGCACCCAGACGCTGCCTGGCGACCTCCAGCGCGGTCGACGACAGGTCGAGCGCATCCAGGTTGTGGTAACCGAGGGCGATCAGGTCGTCGACCAGCGTCGATTCGCCGGCGCCGATGTCGATGATCCGCGCTTCACGCGATGGCGCCGCCTCCTCGATCACTCGCAGCGAAAGGTCGAGGTGCGGCCGGTACCAGCTGACCTCGGTGGGTTGCTTGGTTCGATAGACGCTGTCCCAGTGGCGTTGGGGGTCCATGGTTTGCCTTTCATGCGCGCGCCAGCGCCGTGAGCGCCGCGCGATCGGTAATTTGGATGCGCTCCCGCGCGAGATCGACCCAGCCCTTGTCCTCGAAGGCCCGCAGCAGCCGGCTCACGATCTCGCGGACGCTGCCGAGCTCGTCGGCGAGCGCCTGGTGGGTCGCGCGCACCGAATCGCCCTTGGCGAGCAGCAGTGCCGCGAGGCGCTGGTCGAGCTTCTGGTAGGCGATCGCCTCGACCAGCGACAGCAGGGCGGCGAGCCGCTCCCCGAACAGGCTCATGACGTGATTGCGGAAGACCTCGTCACTCGACATCAGCGCATGGAAATCGACCGGAGGCACGATCAGGAGCTCGGCGTCGGTCTCGGCGATGCCGGTGGCCGTGTAATCGCTGTGGCCCAGCAGGCAGCTGCCCGAGAGCAGGCAGCTCTCGCCGGGCTTCACGCGGTAGAGCGGCATCTCGCGGCCGTTCGGATAGCGCTGCAGCACCTTGACCGTCCCGGAGAGGACCAGTGGAAAGCCACCACAGGGCGTGTGCGCGTCGAACAGCACGGTGCCGGCCGGAACCTTGCGGTGGATGCCATGCTCGATGATCCGCGTCAGCGTTGCCGGCGCGGCGTCCGCCAGCGCGGGGAAGAGCCTGCGCAGGGCGACGGCGGGGGCCGGGGAGGGGGCTGGAGTCGTCAACGCGGTCTAGGGCCGGGTCCGGGGACGATTCACGCCCTGTCCCCTGGCGGGCCACACGGCCGAATCGCCATCGCGGCGCGGCATCCCGGGGCACGCCGGGCGCATCCGCTCGAGCGGATGCCGTGCTGCCGCATTTTACAGCGGCGGCCCTGGCCACCGGATTCGACCTTTGTGATCCAGGTCACAGATCCAGTGCCCGTTGCGCCTTATGCTGCCGGCACTTTTCAACCCGACCCGGAGACGGAGATGAAAGCGAATGTTGGCGGTGTCGACCGTGGGCTGCGCATCGTTGCCGGCCTGGTGATCCTCAGCCTGTTCTTCTTCATCGAAGGTCCGCATCGCGGGTGGGCCCTGATCGGATTCGTTCCGCTGCTGACCGGACTGATGGGCTGGTGCCCTGCCTACGCGATGTTCGGGATCGGGACCTGCAGGACTCGGTAAGCCGATGATGCGTTTCCTGCCCATTGCCGGACGGCGGCCCGTGGTCGTCGCCGTCGCGATCGCCCTTGTCATAGCGCTGGCCGGGGTGGTGTCCTTCGCCCTCGGCGCGCCCGAGGCCGGCCAGGCCGCGCAAGCGCAGCCGGCGCAACAGCCGGCTGCGGCGACAACCGCAACGGCCGCGTATCGCGAGATCGATCGCAGCGCGATCGCCGAGGGCGTGGTCGAAGCGGTCCGCCAGTCGACGATCGCGGCGCAGATCGCGGGACGCGTCACCGTGCTGAACGTCAAGGCCGGCGACACGGTCAAGGCAGGCCAGCTGCTGGTGCAGATCGATCCGCGCAGCGCGGTGCAGGTGGAGGCAGCGAGCCAGAGCCAGGTGCGGGAAGCGCAGGCGAACCTCGCCAACGCGAAGGCCAGCTTCGAGCGCAGCAAGCAACTCGCCGCGCAGAAGTTCATCAGCCAGGCGGCGCTCGACCAGGCCCAGGCGCAATACCTGGCAGCCCAGGCCCAGGCATCGGCAGCGATCGCCAATGCAGGGGTCTCGTCGACGTCGAAGAGCTATACGACCGTCGTCGCGCCCTACGACGGTGTCGTCGCGTCGACCGACGTCCAGATCGGCGACATGGCGACCCCCGGGCGGCCGCTGGTCACCGTGTTCGACCCGAAAGCTTTGCGCGTGACCGCGACGCTCGCGCAGGCGGTGCTCGCCCGCGCCGATCTCGCCGCGCCGGTCGCGATCGAGATCCCTTCGCTCAAGCGCTGGCTGACTGCGCTGCGGGTGACGGTGATCCCGGTGGCCGACGTGCGGACGCACACGACGCAGGTCCGCCTCGACCTGCCGGAGTCGGCCGGGCTGATGCCCGGCCAGTACGCGCGCGCGGCGATCGTCACCGGCCACGCGAAGGCGCTGACGATTCCGGAGGCGGCAGTGCTCCGGCGCAGCGAGGTGACGGCGGTCTACGTGCTCGACGCGAGCGGCAGGGCGCAGCTGCGCCAGGTTCGCCTCGGCGAGCCCGTGGGCAACGGGTTCGTGGAAGTCGTCGCGGGCCTCAACGCCGGCGAGCGCGTTTCGCTCGAGCCGGTGCGCGCCGGCATCGAGGACAGCGGCAGCCCGCGGTCCTGACGCACGCGGCACGACCGGTGATCGCTCGGTGATCGCGGAGGGCCGCGTGAACGTCCCGTTCGACGACGCACATCCAGGGAGACAGGCATGGCACACATCGTGATTCTCGGCGCGGGCATCGGCGGGATGCCGCTCGCATACGAGTTGAAGGACAAGCTTCGCCCCGGCGATTCGATCACCGTCGTCTCGAACAATCCGAACTTCCATTTCGTCCCGTCGAATCCCTGGGTGGCCGTCAACTGGCGCAAGCGCGCCGCGATCGAATTCCCGGTCGCGCCTCACCTGGCGAAGCACGGGATCGCGTTCAATGCCTCGGGCGCAAAGCGCGTGCACCCCGACCGCAACCAGGTCGAGCTCGGCGACGGATCGACGCTCGACTACGACGTGCTGGCCATCGCCACCGGGCCCAAGCTCGCGTTCGAGGAAGTCGAAGGCATGGGCCCGGAGGGCCACACGCAGTCGGTCTGCCACGTCGACCACGCGGTGGCCGCGGGCTCGGCCTGGGAGGGCTTCGTGAGCAGGCCGGGGCCGGTCGTGGTCGGTGCCGTGCAGGGCGCGTCCTGCTTCGGCCCGGCCTACGAGTTCGCACTGATCATGGACACCGACCTGCGCCGGCGCAAGATCCGCGACCGCGTGCCGATGACCTTCGTCACCGCGGAGCCGTACATCGGCCATCTCGGCTTGGGTGGTGTCGGCGACTCCAAGACGCTGCTCGAGTCCGCGCTGCGCGAGCGCCACATCAAGTGGATCTGCAACGCCAAGGTGACCAGGGTCGATGCCGACAAGGTCTACGTGACCGAGCACGACGAGAACGGGCAGCCGAAGAAGCAGCACGAGCTGCCGTCGGTGTACGCGATGCTGCTGCCGGCGTTCAAGGGCATCGACGCCGTCGCCGGTATCGAGGGGCTGACCAACCCGCGCGGCTTCGTCCTGATCGACGAGCACCAGCGCAATCCGAAGTACACGAACATCTACGCGGTCGGCGTCTGCGTCGCGATTCCCCCGGTCGAGGCGACCCCGGTGCCCACCGGTGCACCCAAGACCGGCTACATGATCGAGTCGATGGTCACGGCGACGGTCAGGAACATCCGCGACCAGCTCGACGGCAAGGAGCCCACCGCCAAGGCGACGTGGAACGCCATCTGCCTCGCCGATTTCGGCGATGGCGGCGTCGCGTTCGTCGCGCTGCCGCAGATCCCGCCGCGCAACGTCAACTGGTTCGCCCAGGGCAAATGGGTGCACCTCGCCAAGATCGCCTTCGAGAAGTATTTCATGCGCAAGATGAGGAAGGGCACCTCGGAGCCGATCTACGAGAAATACGTGCTGAAGGCGCTCGGCATCGTCAAGCTCAAGTCCTGACGCACCGCTGACATCCCATGGGCATCTCGGGCCGCATCGCACGCTACTTCCTCGAGTCACGGCTGACGCCGCTGATCGCGCTGATCGCGCTCCTGCTGGGCGGCTTCGCGCTGATGGTCACGCCGCGCGAGGAGGAGCCGCAGATCGACGTCACGATGGCGAACGTGCTGATCCCGTTCCCGGGGGCCTCGGCCAAGGACGTCGAGACGCTGGTCGCCACTCCGGCCGAGCAGGTGATCTCGCAGATGCCCGGCCTCGAGCACGTGTTCTCGGTGTCGAGGCCGGGGATGGCGATCGTCACCGCCCAGTTCAAGGTGGGCGTCCCGCGGATCGTTGCGCTGGTGCGTCTCTACGACACGATCCTTTCGAACAAGGACTGGCTGCCGACCCAGCTCGGCGTCGGCGACCCGCTGATCAAGCCCAAGGGCATCGACGACGTCCCGATCGTGTCGCTGACGCTATGGACGCGCGACCAGGCGCGCGGCGCCTACGACCTCGAGCACGTCGCGCACGCGATCGAGGTCGAGCTGAAGCGCGTCCCCGGCACGCGTGAAGTGACGACGATCGGCGGTCCGGGACGGGTGCTGCGGGTGCTGCTCGACCCGGAGCGCCTCGCCGCCTACGGCCTTGCGGCGTCCGACGTGCAGCACATGCTCCAGTCCGCCAACACGGCGCGGCAGTCGGGGACGGTCGACGTCGACAACAAGTCGATCCTGGTCGAGACCGGGGAGTTCCTGCAGAACGAGAAGGACGTCGCGTCGCTGGTCGTCGGCGCTTCGAACGGCAGTCCCGTCTACCTGTCCGACGTCGCACGCATCGTCGACGGGCCGCCGCCGCCCTCGCACTACGTCTGGCTCGGCGCGGGCGCCGCCGCGAAGTCCGTGGGGATCAAGGGGAGCGGTGAGTTTCCGGCGGTGACCATCACGATCACCAAGAAGCCCGGAGAGAACGCCGTCGACGTCGCCGATCGGCTGATCAAGCGCGTCCACGAACTCGACAACACCGTCATTCCGGACGGCGTTCACGTGACGGTGACGCGCAACTACGGCGTGACCGCCAATGACAAGGCGGTCAAGCTGATCGAGAAGCTGATTTTCGCGACGCTCTCGGTCGTGGCGCTCGTGTTCGCGACGCTGGGCCGGCGCGAAGCCGTCATCGTCGGCGGCGCGGTGATCCTGACGCTCGCCGCGACGCTGTTCGCGTCCTGGGCCTGGGGTTTCACGCTCAACCGCGTTTCGTTGTTCGCGCTGATATTCTCGATCGGCATCCTCGTCGACGACGCGATCGTCGTGGTCGAGAACATCCACCGGCACCGCGGGCTCGAACCCGGGGCCAAGCTCACGTCGCTGATCCCCAAGGCCGTCGACGAGGTCGGGGGGCCGACGATCCTCGCCACGCTGACGGTGATCGCCGCGCTGCTGCCGATGGCCTTCGTCACGGGCCTGATGGGACCGTACATGAGCCCCATCCCGATCAACGCCAGCATGGGGATGGTGATCTCGCTCGCGATCGCGTTCATCGTGACGCCCTGGCTCGCGCTCAGGCTCGCGCCGCCCGCGCATGCCCACCACGGGCCGTCGCGCCTCGATGCGCGGCTTTCCAGCGGCTTTGCCCGGCTGCTCACGCCCTTCCTCGACCCGGACAAGGGCAAGCGCAACCGGCGCTTCCTGTGGACCGGGATCGTCGTCGCGATCCTGCTGTCGATGTCGCTCGCGCTGGTCGAGTGGGTGATCCTCAAGATGCTGCCGTTCGACAACAAGTCCGAGTTCCAGGTCATCGTCGACATGCCCGCCGGCACCCCGGTCGAGGGCACGGCCGCCGTGCTGCACGCGATGGGCGCCTACGTCGCGACGGTGCCCGAGGTCACCGATTACGAGGGCTACGCCGGCACGGCATCGCCGATCAACTTCAACGGCCTGGTGCGGCAGTACTACCTGCGCCAGCTGCCCGAGAACGGCGATC
>DATGDG010000102.1:0-7905 GCA_035311025.1 Casimicrobiaceae bacterium | reverse complement strand
GCGGGATCGGTGTCGGATCGGCGACTGCCAGTCCGACCATCGACTGCAGCGCCGAATCCGTCAGCGGCACCACGGCGCCTGCGCGCCAGCCCTCCGACAGCAGCTGCTTGATCAGCTTGAGGCGTGCCACCTGATCGGCTGGATAAACGCGGTCCCCGAACCCATCGCGCAGGGGAGACGGGAAGCCGTAGCGACGCTGCCACATGTACAGCTGCTCGCGGCGCAGGCCGGTGATGCGCACGACCTCGCGAATGTGCAGCGAGCCTGCCCGCTCGCCGGCGTTGGCGGCCGCGGGCGCATTGGCGGGCATGCCCGCTGCGTCCTGGCGCCGCGACGGCGCTTCGATGAGGATTCCCATGTCGATTGTTCCCTTGCGGTTGCTTCATTCGCCTGTACAGCCTGTTCGGTACAGACGTTATTTTCGTCCGGCGATGTGGATAACCCGGCGGGTTTCAACCTGAAATCCGCGCCTTGTGCTGCACCGTACGTCGTCATGCATGATGCGTGCCAGTGACTCGCGTGACCGTCGGCGCCGCCAGATCCAGGCACCGGCTGACGGGTCCGAATCTTGCAGGGCAATCCCCAAGCCACGGGCGGGAGCCGGAACCGGGCTCGCACGCCTTTGGGCAGGGATCGGGTAGCCGCCGCACGGTTACGTCCCGCGCCCGGCAACTGACCCTGGACGACCGTTGATGTTCGCATTCTGGAAATCGACCAGAGATCCCCTCGCAGACGCCCGCAATGCGGCGCGGTGGCTGTCCACGCTGTCGCCGACCGACACGCTGGCCGTCCACACCGACGTGGCGGCCGAGCTCGCGCGCATCGCCGGCAGCGGGATCACGCGGACGCCGAGCCGGTTGCAGGCGGTCTTCCACGTCGATGCGCAGACGGCGGGGCAGCGCCAGACCCTGATCGACCAGTACCTCGAGCACGCCGCGCGCAGCTCGCGCATCGAGAACCAGCTCTGGTCGGCGCTGTTCGAGCTGTCCCAGGCGTTCCTGCAGACCTATCATTCGTTCGCACGCGAGATGGAGGACCATCCGCAGGACGCGCGATGGCAGGCACTGCTGCCAGAGCTCGTGTGCCGGCAGGTCGCGCACCTCGGCCTCGATGCGCGAGCGCGGCTCTACCGTCATGAGCAGTGGATCCCGGCGAAATGGGCGGAACTCCATGGCTTGATGACGCTGGCTTCGTCCCGCCAGATCGAGCGCCAGCCGGTCGCGCTGGTCCCGGATGACGAGACGACCACCATCGAGCACCAGTACCTGCGGGCGCTGGTGCTGCAGCTGATGAATCCCGGCAGCCTGACCGCGCGGCAGGTCGAGTTCATCTGGAGCGAGCTCGACGACTGGTGCGCGCCGCTGCGCCTGACCCTCGAACCGTCGGCGGCGAATGCGTTCTTCGTCGACCTCGCGGGGCGCGAGGGTCTGCGTCGGCGCAGGCCCGGGCCGCTCGAAGGCCGCGTGCTGTTCCTCGACACCCGGCCGCTGCACGCGGTCATGGTCCAGCACGTCGTCGTGCTCGACCACAAGATCAGGGGCGCACCGCTGTCCAACCGCACGCCGCGCCGCTCGGAGCAGCTCGCGCTGTTCACCAAGCTCGCGGCACAGGTCGATCCCGAATTCAGGCCGATTCCGCGCCGCGGGGAGCGGGTTGCCGCGAGCGGCCACGCGGATGCGATCCTCGGATTCCAGAAGATCGCCTCGTTCTTCAAGGCCGAGGCGCAGCAGTCTTCGACCCACTCGAATGCCGGCACGGACACGTTCGACAGCACGATGGACATTGCGGTGTTCGGCCGCATTCGCGACGAACCGACGCGCCAGCGGGAACTGCTGCGCCGGCGGATCGGCGCCCACTCGGCTCCCGGCGGAGTCTGGGAGGTCAAGGACATCTCTGCGACCGGCGTGAGGCTGATCGCGCCGATCCAGGTCGCGAACGCGGTGACCCTCGGCACGCTGCTCGCGCTGCACTGTCACGGGCAGCAGCGCTGGGTGCTGTGCATCATCCGGCGCATGAAGCGCACCGCCGCCGACCGCGCCGAGATCGGCGCCCAGATCATCGCGGACACCATCGCCGCGGTCAGCCTCACCGAACAGCACAAGGGCGGCGCCGCTTCCTATTCGATCGACGGCGAAGGGACGACGGTCAATGGCCGCAGCTTCAGCGCGCTGCTGCTCACGCTGCGCGCGCGAGAGGGCGAACCGGCGATCCAGTCGCTCATCGTCCCCGCGGCCGAGTACCAGCCCGCGAAACGCCATCTGCTGAGCACCGCGCGCGCCGAGTACTCGATCCGCTTCGGGCGACTGGTCGAGCATCAGCCCGACTGGGTCTGGACCGCGATCGAGCCGTTGGGACCCCGTGCGCGACCCCCGGGAACACCCGGCGAGGGCGCTCCGCCCGAGGTATGATCCCCGCGTGATCAGTCCCCGCGCGGCCGCGGCCGCGCGTCCCGGAAGCGGCCGGATGCCCGTCGATCGTTACGCCGAAATCCACGCCGCCTGGCGCTGGAATGTCCCGCCGGACTTCAACATCGCGCGGGCGTGCTGCGGGCGTTGGGCGGCTGATCGCGCCCGGTTCGCGCTCTACTGGGAAGACGAGGACGGGAGCCGGGAGGCTCTGACGTTCTGGGACCTTCAGCAGCGGGCGAACCGGCTGTCCAACGCATTGCGCGCGGCAGGCGTCGACCGCGGTGACCGGATCGCCCTGATCCTCCCGCAGCGCCCCGAAACCATCGTCGCCCACCTCGCCGGCCATCAACTGGGCGCGGTCATCGTTCCGCTGTCGTTCCTGTTCGGCCCTGAGGCGCTCGAGTACCGGCTCCACGACAGCGGCGCGAAAGTCGCGATCGTCGACGGCCAATCGCTGCCGAACCTGGCACCGGTCCGCGACCGCTGCCCGCGACTCGAGCAGGTGATCGGCGTGGCCGGCGCGCATGCTGGCGGCGTGATCGCGTGGGAAGGTTTCATCGACAAGGCCTCCAGCCATTTCGCAGCGGTCGCCACGCGCGCGACCGATCCTGCGTTCCTGATCTACACCAGCGGCACGACCGGTCCGCCGAAGGGGGCGCTGATGCCGCAGTCATGCGTGATCGGCAACCTGCCGGGGTTCATCCATTCGCACGACGGCTACCCGCAGCAGGGTGACCTGTTCTGGTCGCCCGCGGACTGGGCCTGGACCGGGGGACTGATGGATGCGCTGCTGCCCACGCTCTACTTCGGGCAGCCGATCGTCGGCTATCGTGGGCGCTTCGATCCTGAGCGCGCATTCCGCCTGATCGAGCGCTACCAGATCCGCAACACTTTCCTGTTCCCGACCGCGCTGAAGATGATGATGAAGGCGTACGCGCGGCCGCGCGAGGTGTTCGACATCGACCTGCGCAGCGTGATGAGTGCGGGCGAGGCCGTCGGCACGACGGTGTTCGAATGGGCGCGCGATGCGCTGGGCGTCACGATCAACGAGATGTTCGGGCAGACCGAGATGAACTACATCGTCGGCAACTCGCATCTGCAGTGGCCCGCGAAGCCGGGCTCGATGGGTCGACCCTATCCCGGGCACCGGATCACCCTGATCGACGACGCCGGCCGCGAGGTGCCGCGCGGCGAACCCGGCGAGGTCGCGGTGCACCGGATAGCGCCCGACGGGACACCGGACCCGGTGTTCTTCCTCGAGTACGCGGGCAATCCCGAAGGCACGCGCGCGAAGTTCGAAGGTGACTGGTGCCGCACCGGGGACGTCGCGACGATGGACGAGGACGGGTACCTCTGGTATCAGGGGCGCGCCGACGACATGTTCAAGGCCGCCGGCTACCGGATCGGGCCGTCCGAGATCGAGAACTGTCTGCTGCGGCACCCCGCGGTCGCCAATGCGGCGGTCGTCCCCTCGCCCGACGAGACGCGCGGCAATGTGGTCAAGGCGTTCGTCGTGCTCGACCCCGGCCATGCTCCCGACTCGTCACTCGAGGAAGATCTGGCGCAGCACGTGCGGCGCTTCCTCGCCCCTTACGAATATCCGAAAGAGATCGAGTTCATCGACGCGCTGCCGATGACGACGACGGGCAAGGTCCAACGCAAGGTCCTGCGCGAGCGGGAACGCGCGCGCAAGCTCGGTCGCCCGTAGCCCGAAGCGGCGCTAAGCGGTCGGCGGGCTCCCGCGGAATCCGGCGAGGAAGCGCCCGTGGGTGGTCACCCACAGCACCGCCGGCGCCACCGCAGGCAGGATCAGCGAACCCAGCTGGTAGGCAAATGCGATCGCCTCGCGCTGCCACCCGGAAAAGCCGGTTTGCGACGCGACCGCGGGTCCCGCGGTGATCGCGACGTTCTTGAGGAAATCGGCGAGCACACCCCATGCGATGAACGGCAGCAGCGCCGCATACCCGACCACGAGGACGCGCTTCCACCCGGGTTCGCGCGCGGCGAGCGTCAGGGCGGCGAACATCGGGAGGCCGAACGAGTAGAGCAGCAGGTTGACGTCGACCGTCACCACGCCGCGTTCGAGCGCCGCGCCTGGCCGCAGGGTCGTGACGAAGGTCAGCGTCGCGGCCGACTGCTCGACCGAGCGCAGCAGTCCCACCAGCGCGAAGTCGCCTATGACGCGCACGATCCACGCGACCGGCGCGAGCAGCAGCGGCGCGGCGAAGTACCAGACGGCGAACGCGAGCGGAAGCCAGCCGACGGTGCGCAGGACGAACCCGGCCACACCCCTCGGCCGGAGGGCGGCAGGCGCTTCGCTCATTCGCGCGGCGACCGCATTCGCTCGCCGGTCGCGTTCATCGATTCGAAGGCGCGCGGCGCGGCAACACCGTTCGTGTCAGGCGATCGCCGTGCCGGCAGGCGGCACTGCACCGCCGCGCTGCTCCGGCAGGAGGCGCACCCACAGCAGCCAGACGATCAGCACGTCGAGCATGATCAGCGCCTGCCATACGTAGAGGTGCGCCCACTCGAACGCGTCGTAGTTCCACTGACCGAGGTAGAACAGGCTGATGACGCGGACGACGTTGAGTCCCTGCACCGCGACGGTTCCGATCGCGATGCCCGTCAGGCGATGGCGCCAGGTCGCGGGAAAGGCGACGATCGCAGCGACGAGCACCAGGGTCGCCTCCACGCCATTGCAGCCGGCCTCGATCGACACCGCGAACGCGCCCTTCGCCGCGCTTATGACGTTGCCGCTCGTGCGCACGCCGGGGTCGAACGTGTGGATCAGCGCGGTCGCGACCCGGGCGACCGCATCGGTCCAGGGCGCCACCACCGCTGCCTGCGCCCACGGGGTCAACTCGAGCCCGAAGAGCACTGCGAGCAGCAGGACGAAGGTGACGAAGAACCGTGGCATGGAATCACGCGCGGGCGAGCGGAGGGCTCTTCGAGAAATAGCCCTTGATGCCGTCGGCGATCGATTCTGCGAAGCGCTGCTGCTGGGCGGGATTGCGCAGCTTGAGCTCTTCGTCCGGGTTGGAAATGAACGCGGTTTCCACGAGTATCGACGGAATGTCCGGAGCCTTCAGCACCGCGAACCCGGCCTGCTCGACGACGGACTTGTGGAGCGCGTTGTGGGTGCCGAGTTCCTCCAGCACGTCACGTCCCACCTTCATGCTGTCGCTGATCTGTGCGGTCTGGGAGAGATCCAGCAGTGTACGCGCGAGCACCGGATCCTTCGCGCCCAGGTTGACGCCGCCGATCAGGTCAGCCGAATTCTCCCGCTGCGCCAGCCAGCGCGCCGCGGCGCTGGTCGCGCCATGCTCGGAGAGCGCGAACACCGAGGAACCACGGGCCGTCGGCACGGTGAACGCATCGGCGTGGATCGAGACGAGCAGGTCGGCCCGCACGGCGCGCGCCTTCTGGACGCGCTCGGCCAGGGGCACGAAGTAGTCGGAGTTGCGCGTCAGCGCCACACGCAGCTGCGGGTCACCGTCGAGCACGTGCTTCAGCCGGCGCGAGATCGCGAGCGCAACGTTCTTTTCGTAGGTGCCCCGACGGCCGATCGCACCCGGATCCTCGCCGCCGTGTCCGGGATCGATCGCGATCGTGATGCGGCGGTCCTGGCCCTGCGAGCGCGGCGCCGCCATGCCGCCACGCTGCGCACCCGGCTGCCCGGCTGCCTGCGGGGCGGCTGCCTGCGGCGAGATCCCGGTCTCGGCGCGCTGCTCGCGCGCGAGAAACGCCATCAGCGGATCGACCGGGACCCGCGGGTAGAGATCGAGGATCAGGCGGTACCCGTATTCGGCCACCGGCGGCAGCGAGAATACCTGTGGGCGAACCGCCGTCTTGAGGTCGAGCACGACCCGCAGGAACCCGCTCGAAGGTGTGCCGACGCGGATCGCGGCGATGTAAGGATCCGATGGCTGCACGTGCGACGGCAGCTCCGAAAGCTCGGGCGAAGGTTCGATGCGGGCGAGGTCGAGCACCAGGCGATCGGGGTCGCGCAACGTCACCAGCTGGTGCTCGATCGGCGCCTTGGCCTCGAAGATGACCCGGGTGTATTCCTGGGCGGGCCAAAGGCGCGCCGAAGCGATCCGCGACGCTTCGGCCCAGGCCGACGGCGCGACCCAGTTCGCGGCGGGGAGGAGCAGCCATCGGAACGCGCGGCGGCGCTCGAGGCTGACGCGACTCAGCTCGGCATCCGCATTCCGACGGCGAGGGCGTTCAGACATCGTTCACCTGCAGCGGTAAACGCGCGCACGCGCAAATCGCGGCCGTTGCCCTGCGCCGCGTAGGCGAGCTCGAGTGCGAGATCGGGCGCGGGCAGAAGGCCGGCAACGCGCTCCGGCCATTCGACGAGGCACACCGAATCGCTGCGAAAGCATTCGGCCAGTCCTGTGGTTTCCCATTCGGCCGGATCGGCGAACCGATAAAAATCAATGTGATAAAAGTATAAGCTCGAAAGCGGGTAATGTTCAACCAGCCCGTAGCTGGGGCTTTTCACCGGTCCGGTGACACCGCGCGCACGCAACAGTCCGCGAACCAGGGTCGTCTTGCCCGCCCCAAGCTCTCCACGCAGCGTGACGACCATGCCGCCGACCAGCGTCGGCGCGATCAGCGCACCGCAGCGCTGTGTCGCCAAGGTATCGGGAAGATGCAATTTCAGTTCGGGATCGGCGGACATCTGCGGTTCGTGCCTGCGGTAGGTTCCTCGAGGTCCGGAAGACAGCGCGACATGGGCGCGAGGTCCGGACAGGGGCAGGCGCGATCGGGTAGCCTTGGCCGATGGCTCCGACACCACCGGCCGCCCCGGACCCCGCACTTCACCCGCGCCGGGACTGGGCAGCGCTCGCGCAGAAGATCGCGGCCTGGGGACGCGAACTCGGATTCGAATCGATCGGCATCGCCGACACCGAACTCGCCGCCGAGGAAGCGAGACTCGTGAACTGGCTCGACGCTGGCCGGCACGGCGAGATGGATTATATGGCGCGGCACGGGGTGGTCCGGGCACGGCCCGCCGAACTCGTGGCGGGCACGCTTCGCGTGATCACGGCGCGGCTCCACTACTGGCCGACGGACGCGCGACCTGCGCGCGAGGTGCTCGACGATCCGCAGCTGGCCTACGTTTCGCGCTACGCGCTGGGACGCGACTATCACAAGCTGCTGCGGCGCCGCCTCGCGCAACTCGCGTCGCGCATCGGCGACGACATCGGCCCGTACGGCCACCGGGTGTTCACCGACAGCGCGCCCGTGCTCGAGGTCGCGCTGGCCGCGAAGTCGGGGCTCGGCTGGCGCGGCAAGCACACGCTCCTGCTCACGCGCGATGCCGGCTCGTGGTTCTTCCTGGGCGAGCTCTACACGACGCTCGCGCTGCCCGCGACGCCCGCGCAGGCGCCGCACTGCGGCACCTGCACCGCCTGCCTCGAGGTGTGCCCGACGCGCGCGATCGTCGCGCCGTACGAGCTCGACGCGCGCCGCTGCATCTCCTACCTCA
>DATGDG010000101.1:0-4358 GCA_035311025.1 Casimicrobiaceae bacterium | reverse complement strand
CTGGATCACGTTCCTGTTCCCGCTGCCGGCGAGCTTCAGCTTGGTGAAGTACGCGCGCACCGCGTCGGAGCCCACCGAGATGACGGGACTGACGGTGCCGAGCAGGATGGCGTCGGGCCAGTAGCAGTGGACGACGGCATCGACGTCGTTGGCGGTGTAGGCCGCCGACCAGCGGTCGATGGCCGCGTTGGCCTCTTCCGCCGGGCCGGCGATCGCGACAATCGGCGCTGCCAGCATGACCGCGAGAAGCAGTAAACGGGCAGTCTGGGAACTCCATGTCCTACGCAAAACCGGAACTCCGCGCATGATCTCCCCCCTCTGGCGGTTGGTGCGCCGGCCAATCTGCTCCGGCTGCGCCCGCCAGTCAAGAAGAAGGCGGCGAGGCCCCTCGGCGTCGAGAGCAACGGCGCGTCAAGCGGCGCCCGGCCCTCACCAGACGAGCAGCAACGGCGCGCCATTGCTGCGCAGCTCGCGCTGCACCTGCACGCCGCGCAGCGTCGCCGCCAAAAGCCGCGCCGGCATCGCAAAATCGGTTGACGTGCGAATCGTCTCCAGCAACCGGTAAGCCACCTGCGCACGCTCGATCGTCACCATCGCCACCCACAGCGGCACCGGACCATCCTGCTCCTGCCCCCCCGATCCATCCGCCGCAGCTGATGCGGACCCGCCCGCTTTCGCCCCGGCCGTGACGTCGGCGACCTGCCACAGCCGGACGGTCGCGCGCGTGTGCGCATCGATCGGGTAGAGCAGCGTCAGTCCGGGCGGCTGGCCGCGATGGAACTTGGGCAGCACCGGAAGCTCGTCGACGGGGGTCGACGGCAGCAGCCACAGCAGCGCCGTCCTCACGCCCCAGGGCGCGGGCCTGCGCCATCCGGCTGCCGACAGGGTATCGACGACCGTCCCGCGCCGGGCGGTCCACTGCAGTGCGAAAGGCTCCTCGGCGCGGCCCGCCAGCTCCGATCGCGCCTGCGCGATTCGCCGCCAGCCGCCCGAGCGCCAGGCACTGAAAGACAGTGTGCTCATCGCTGGCGGTCCGGCATAGCGCGCAAGATCGATCGCGTGATTCTTGAGTACATACGCACTGCCGGACAACGCGATCGTCCCGACGACGAGCAGCGAAACGGGAAGCGCACGCAGCGGCCGCTCGCGCACGTGCGTCGTGTATGCGATCGTCAGCAGCGAGATCCAGGCGAGACCGAGTGCGAGGCTCGCGGCGACATCGGAAAACCAGTGAACGCCGAGGTACAGCCGCGAGAACGCAACTGCCAGGATCGCGACCGCGGCGGTCAGCCCGATCACGCCTTTCTGCCAGCCGGGTTTGCCGCGCCCGATCAGGGAGGCGAGGAAGCCGTAGACGACCATGCCGACCGCCGCGTGCCCGCTGGGAAATGACAGCGCGTCGATTGCCGCGTAATCGTTGACCGGCCGCTCGCGTCCCACCGCGTACTTCAGCGCCAGCACCGACAGCGAAGCGAACACGGCGGCGGCGACCCAGTAGCCCAGCGTTCGCCTTCGCCGCGTCAGTGCGAGCCACAGTGCGACGATGGCGATGACCGGGACCATCACGTAGGCGCTGCCGAGCTCGGTGATCGCGACCATCACGTTGTCGCCCCAGGCGGTGCGCAGGGCCTGCAGGGCGTCGTAGATCGAGCGGTCGAGCCGCACCAGCGGGTCGCCGTTCACGACGTCTTCGAGGATGCCGAGGAACAGCCATGCCGCGGCGATCAGCATCACCGCGGAGACGAGCAGGACGCCGGATTCGCGCCGCTCGGGATCGAAAAGCGACAGGACTGCGTGCGACACCCGGCCCCGCCCGGCGCGCGCCCGCTCGACCACGCGGTCGCGCAGCGCGACGATCATCGGACCTCCGTAGTGGATCGTCAATCGCGTCAGCTGCGCGACCAGCCACAGGCCTGCGAGCAGGACCCCGACCAGGATCAGCAGCCGCGAGCTGATGGCGCCGGCGAGCTGCAGCGAGGCCCCGAACAGGATTCCGGGCAGCATGTGCGCGAGCGCCCAGCCGAACGCCGACAGCACGTTCATCAGGTAGAAACGCGCCGGCGTCATCGCCGACATCCCGGCGATGACCGGAACGATCGCGCGTATCGGCCCGAGGAAGCGCCCGAGGAACACGCTCTTGCCGCCGTTGCGCTCGAAGTAGTCCTGCCCGCGCGCGAGCAGCCATGGATGCTGCCGCAGCGGCCACATCGCGCGGATCCGCCAGCGAAAGTGATGGCCGAGCCAGTAGCTGACGCCGTCGCCCAGGACCGCACCGACGATGGCGGAAGCGACTGCGGGCCAGGGATCGAGCGCCTTGAGTCCGACCAGGACGCCACCCGCGAACACGATCGAGCTTCCCGGCACGATCGTGCCGACGACGGCGAGGGCCTCGAGGAATGCCGCGCCGAAGATCACGCCCAGCGCGAGCGCCGGATGCGTCGAGAGGTACGCGATCAGCGACTGGAGATGCGATTCCAAGGCAGGCCGGCGTCCGGCGCGAGCCGGTGCTGCGAGTCTCCGGGCGGCGCCGGCATGGCCTACATCATCGCACGGGCCAAGGATCAGAACGGATGGATCAGCGTGACCCCGGCCTGACGGTACGAATAGTCGGGAGCGTCCACATAGCCCGTCGACCGGTTGTAGAGCGCGTAGAACGCGAGCCGCAGCGCTGGGCCGAGACCGCCCTCCGCCCGCAGCTCGGCCATGCGGACCGGATTCGTGTCGGTGGAATTGACCCTCTCGCGACCTGCGCCAAGGCCGCCTCCCAGCGTCCAGCTTCCGATGTGCCGCCGCAGCGACAGGACCCCCACCCATTGCTGGTAGCGGTCGGGATCGAAATACGCTCCGCCGACGTCGCTCGTGCTGCTGCGGTAGCCGCGCCAGCGCAGCTCGGCATTGAATCCGGACTCGGGCAGCACCTGCCAGATGAGCCGCGCGCGCAGGTGCGTCCGCTCGTTGCCGTCGGTGAAGGGCTGGAACGCGACCAGTCCGATGGTGGTGAGGCGACCGGGGAACGTGTGCTCGACGCTCGCCCCGAAGAAGCCATAACCGACGCCGCGCTCGATCGCCTTCTGCGTGGTGACGATGTCGCCGGCAGCCAGCAGCTCGACGCCGGTGTCGGGCGCCGGGCGCAGGCTCCACGTCGCGTCCCCGACCGCACGCGTATGGCCGGCGACCTGGACGATGCCGGCCTCCGCATTGACGCCTGCGAGCGTGCGCGGATCCTGTCTGCGCCAGAAACCCACGACGCCGCCGGCGTCGCGGTGCCAGTCGCCCTGCGAATAGCGCGTGTCCTGGACGGCGACGCCCGCGTAGTCGAAGTAGGATGCATACGGATAGAGCACCCCGGCGCGGTAACGGGCCGCGTGGAAACCGTCGGTGTCGCTCGAAATGTCGAAGTTGCCGAGCAGCGCCGGCCCAGCCCGGGCAGCCGGCGCCCCTCCGGAGGGCGAAGCGTCGCCTGCCTGGGGTGCGAGCGGCGCACCCGCGACCGGTGCCTCGGCCGCGGCTGCAGCCGCAGCGCAGGCCAGCGCCAGCACCGCGGCGCAGGCCGTCGACACCTGCCGAATCACTTGGTGCCCCAGGACTTGCGCAACCCGAGGATTTCCGAAACGTAGCCTGCGACGCAGGCAGGCTGCAGGATCAGGCTGTAGACGAAAGCGTAGATCAGGAAGCCGCCGATGTTGCGGCGCACGTGCAATCCATTGCGGGCGAACATGTGCGACCCGACGTGATACATCGCGTAGTTGATGAGCAGCGCCATCGGCAGGAGCGCGAGCGTCATCGGTCCCGCGATCCAGTAGATGCCGAAGAGCGCCAGCACCAGGCCGGGGATGAAGAACAGCGTGTAGGCGAGGTCGAGCCAGGGAAACAGCACGTTCCACCAGACGAACAGCGTCGACATCCGCGGCTTCACCAGGATGCCGGGGAAGGTCTTGAAGGCCTCGACCATGCCGCGCGCCCAGCGCTGCCGCTGCCGGATGAACTGACGAAGCGTGTCCGGTGCGCTGGTAAAACAGCAGGCGTCCTCGGCGTGGCCGACCCGGTAGCCGCGAGAAAGCAGCGCCCAGGTCAGCACGATGTCCTCGCCGACGCAATGGACCCAGCCTCCCACTTCCTTCAGCGCAGCGCGATCGTAGACCGAGAACGCGCCTTGGGCGACCAGCGTGCCCTGGTAGAGCGACTGCACCCGCTTGATCGCCGCGATGCCATGGAAATAGTCCCACTCCTGGGCCTTGGTGACCCAGTTCTTCCGCGAGTTGCGCACGAGCATCGTACCGGCAACCGCACGCGTGTTCGCGGGGTCGGACAGGTAGCGGCCGACCAGGTTGCGAAGTGCGTCGCGGTACAGGTACGAG
>DATGDG010000100.1:0-3191 GCA_035311025.1 Casimicrobiaceae bacterium | reverse complement strand
CGCCGCGGTCGGCGACCGACGCCGGCGCGGTCAGCGAAGGCGGCTCGCCGGCGGCGAGCCCGGGCAGGAACGCGGCGAGCCAGCGGGCGAACGCGAACCTCTCGTGAACGCGGCACATCAACACCGCTTCCATCAGGCAGGGCGACAGGAAATCGGCGCCGGAAGGCTCCCACCGTGCAGGTGCATCACGATCGTCGCCGAACCACCCAAGCGCGGTGACCGTGCACTGCCGGGCGAGGTCGTCACGGCCGGCGGCGCGCGCGTAATCGAGGGCGAATGCGAGGCCGAAAGCGCTGTTCGCGTGCATGCCGTGGCGGATCGCATAGCCTGCGCGCGGAAGGTAGGCCAGGTAGCGCCGGACGAAGGCGTCGGCGAGCGGCTGCAACGCCCGCGCGTGCCCGCGCCAGGCCGGATCGTCGTGCAGCGACAGCTCGGCAGCGAGCTTGAGCAGCCAGGCCCAGCCGTAGGTGCGCTCGAACGACTGGCCGTGCGGACGGGCGAGATAGTCGACTTCCGCCGCGATCGCGGCAGGGGCGAGGCGCTGCGCGAAGCTCGCATCGATGTCGCGCCGGCTTTCGAGATCGGGAAAGCCGCGACGGATGCGCGCGAGCAGCCAGTGCATGTGCACGCAGGAATGCCAGTCGTAGCTGCCGTGGAACGCGGGGTGCAGCGTCGACGGCGTAACGACGTCGTCGCCGGAAGCGAGCACGTGGTCGAGCTTGGCCGGGTACTCGGCTGCGATGTTCGCGAGCGCGACTGCGGCGAAGCGGCGGGCGTGATCGACGGTGAGCATGGGACGCTATGCTGTTCGGATCACCTGTGCGGCATGGTCGCCCGGCGTCACGCGCGCGACGACGGACCGGTCAGGTCATGCGAGGCGGCCGCGAGCAGGCACCGCCATCGAATTCAGGCCGCGGCCGCCTCGCGACTCGCGCGCTTGCGCTCGTGTTCCTTCAGGTGGCGCTTGCGGATGCGGATCGACTTCGGCGTCACCTCGACCAGCTCGTCGTCGGCGATGAACTCGACCGCGTATTCGAGCGTCAGCGCGATCGGCGGGGTCAGCATGATCGCGTCGTCCTTGCCCGAGGCGCGGACGTTGGTGAGCTGCTTGCCCTTGATCGGATTGACGACCAGGTCGTTGTCGCGGCTGTGGATCCCGATGACCATGCCCTCGTAGAGCCTGTCGCCGGGCGAAACGAACATGCGCCCGCGCTCCTGCAGCTTCCACAACGCATAGGCGACCGCGTCGCCGTCCTCCTGCGAGATCAGCACGCCGTTGCGGCGCTCGGGGATGTCGCCCTTCACCGGCGCGTAGCTCTCGAACACGTGGCTCATCAAGCCGGTGCCGCGCGTCAGGTTCATGAACTCGCCCTGAAAGCCGATCAATCCCCGCGCGGGGATCCGGTACTCGAGCCGCGTGCGGCCCTGCCCGTCGGATTCCATGTTGGCGAGCTCCCCGCGCCGCACGCCGAGGGCTTCCATCACCGCGCCCTGGTGCTGCTCCTCGACGTCGACCGACAGCGCTTCCCAGGGCTCGCAGACCTCGCCGTCGATCTCGCGGGTCACCACGCGCGGACGCGACACCGCGAGCTCGTAGCCTTCGCGGCGCATGTTCTCGATCAGGATGGTGAGGTGCAGCTCGCCGCGTCCCGACACCAGGAAGGCATCGGTGTCGCCGGTGTCCTCGACGCGCAGCGCCATGTTGGTGAGGAGCTCGCGCGCGAGGCGGTCGCGCAGGTTGCGCGAGGTCACGTACTTGCCTTCGCGTCCTGCGAGCGGCGAGGTGTTGACCTGGAAGTACATCGACAGCGTCGGCTCGTCGACGGCGATCGGCGGCAGCACATCGGGCTGCTCGACCGCGGCGAGCGTCGTGCCGATCTTGAGATCCTCGATCCCGGTCACGAGCACGATGTCGCCGGCAGCGGCAGCGTCGACCGGCACGCGGTTCAATCCTTCGAACATGAAGATCTGGCCGACGCGCGCCTTGGCCGGCACCGCGCCATCGGCGAGCGGGCCGTCGAGCACGGCGACTTCCTGGCCCGGAACCAGGCTGCCGCGTCGGATGCGGCCGATCCCAAGGCGTCCGACGTAGCTCGAGTAATCGAGGGCGCTGACCTGGAACTGCAGCGGTGCGTCGACGTCCCCCGCCGGGGCCGGCACGTGCGCGAGGATGGTCTCGAACAGCGGTCGCATGTCGGGCCCCTCACCCGCGGCTGCGCCACCTCCCTCCCCCGCGGACGGGACGACGGCCTGGGGAGACTTCGCGACGTTCACGTCGAGGGTCGACCAGCCGTTCAGCGCCGATGCGTACACGACCGGGAAATCGAGCTGCTCGTCGCTCGCGCCCAGCCGGTCGAACAGGTCGAAGGTCTGGTTGACGACCCATTCGGGACGCGCGCCGGGACGGTCGACCTTGTTGACCACGACGATCGGGCGCAGGCCCAGCGCCAGCGCCTTCAGCGTGACGAACCGGGTCTGCGGCATCGGTCCTTCGACCGCGTCGACCAGCAGCAACACGCCGTCCACCATCCCCAGCACACGCTCGACCTCGCCGCCGAAATCGGCGTGACCCGGCGTGTCGACGATGTTGATGTGCGTGACCGTGTCGCCGCTCGCGTAGCGGATCGCGCAGTTCTTGGCGAAGATCGTGATCCCGCGCTCGCGCTCGATGTCGTTGCTGTCCATCATCCGCTCGGCGACGTGCTGGTGGCGGGCGAAGGTGCCCGCCTGCACCAGCAGCTTGTCGACGAGGGTCGTCTTGCCGTGGTCGACGTGGGCGATGATCGCGATGTTGCGCAGGTCCAGGCGTTGCATGGTCATGGTGGGGTGCCGCTGGTCGGGTGCCGCGGGAATGACCCCGCTGGGGCGCCGCCCGAAGGCGGGGCCGCGAAAAACCGTCCATTATAGTCGGATATTCGTCCATTCGGCGACAATATTTTGAAGAATCCGTAACTTAAGCTATACTTGGCGTTCGGGCGGCCGTTCCGGTCACCGCCCACTGCGCACGACGCGGCGCCCATCCCACAGCAACTGGATCGGGCGAGCGCGCCGACCGCGATCCCAAGCAACGTACTTTCGCTGCCTGGACCGGAAACCGCTCCATAGCGGTAGGCCGCGTACCAGGAGCATTCATGCATGCAACGAGCTTCGCGGAGCTCGGCCTGCGCCCGGAGATATTGCGGGCCATTGCC
>DATGDG010000099.1:0-3050 GCA_035311025.1 Casimicrobiaceae bacterium | reverse complement strand
CGTGAGCGATCCCGAACGGTGCGCCGCCAACGCTTCAAGGTGCAATGCGCGTGGATTGGCCGACTCGATCCGGCCATGGCAGTGCTTGTAGCGTTTGCCGCTGCCGCAGCTGCAGGGGTCGTTGCGATTCAAGTGATGGCTGTGCATTTCTGGGGCGGCAGCGGAATGTGCGCCTCGCTTTCAGGTAGCTCGACGATCTGGCGGTCTACCGCGGGATGCGCGTGCCGATGGTAGCGCAACCATGGTGCCTCGAGATTCCATGGCGGTCAGCGCAGCGCAAGTGTAGCCAATACCGGTCAATCGCTGCGGCGGCGCAGGTCCGAAGACCGTCCCACCCGGATTCACCGGCGCGCGGGTTCGGCGGGCGGAGCAACGAATGCAGGGGGGGCCGGAAGCGCGAGAACACGCGGCACGCGTCGGGACTCCCAACGCGACTGCGCGTATTCCCAGAACCCGGCGACCGACCCGGGGGCGTCCGCGGGCGTCATCTGCCCGAGGAAGCGCCACGCGGCAAGCAGCGAGGGCAACGGATCGCCCGATAGCGCGGGCGCGCGCGTCTGTTTCGACAGCTTGTCGCCGCGGGCGTCGACTGCGACCGGGACGTGCAGGTAGCGCGGCGTCGGATAGCCGAGCAAGCGCTGGAGGAAGACCTGGCGCGCCGTGGATGCGAGGAGGTCGGCACCGCGCACGACGTCGGTGATTCCCTGCGCCGCATCGTCGACGACGACGGCGAGCTGATACGCGTACAGACCGTCGCTGCGCCGCAGGACGAAATCACCGACCTCGGTCGCAAGGTCCTGCGACTTTCGGCCAAGGTGTCGATCGATGAACTCGACCGGCGTCGAAGGCGCGCGCAGGCGCCAGGCGGCGCGCGAACGCCCGGTGGGCTTCTCGAGGGCCGAACGCGCGCGGTCCCGGCAGGTCCCCGGATAGACGCGCTCGCCGATCCCGCTCAGTCGCACCCCGGCAAGCTCGCGACGCGAGCAACGGCAGGCGTAGACGAGCCCCTGCGCGTCGAGGCGATCGAGGACCTCGGCATAGGCATCGCCCCGCAGCGACTGCCGCCATACAGGTCCGTCCCAGGTGAAGCCGAACCGCTCGAGAGTCGCGAGGATGGCATCGGCGGCCGTCGGCCTTGCGCGAGCGACGTCGACGTCCTCGATGCGCAGCAGCCACGCGCCTTGCGCAGCCCGAGCGTCGGCGTAGCTGGCGACGGCGGCGACCAGGGAACCGAAATGCAGCGGACCCGTAGGGGAGGGCGCGAAGCGGCCCCGGTACCGCGGCACGCCGGCTGCGTCCAAGGCGGTTGCGCCGGACGGCGTCAGTTCGATGGGAGCGTGGCTGCGGTACGCACGAGCGCGACCGTCGCGGAGGGCTGATAGAGGCGTTCGGCAGCCAGCACGGCCGTCGGATACCCAGCCTGCCCGAGGCTGCCGTTGTAGCGCCCGAGCGCGCGGAAGAGATCGCCTTTTTCGGCGTCCAGGTAGTAGCGCAGGATCGTGCAGCCGTAGCGCAGGTTGGTCCGCATCTGGAACAGGTTCTGGCTCGCAGAGCCGATCTGGCGGACCCAGAACGGCATCACCTGCATGTACCCGCGCGCGCCGGCCGTCGAGATCGCGTACTTGCGGAAGTTGCTCTCGTGGTGGATCAGTGCCAGCACGAGTTCCCGAGGCAGTCCGGCGCGCTGCGCTTCGTAGCTGATGGCCGCGAGCAGATCGTGGCGCGCGCCCGCGTCGGGAAGGCGCTTGGCGATCCGCGGCGACATGTCAGCGATCCAGGCGCGCACGTCGGGGCTGTTTTCGTAATCCCTGGGTGGCGGATTGTCGGCAATCGAGCGCTGCAGACCCACGACGACCGAGGCGGACAGCTGCTCCTCGACCTGGGCGCCCGCCCGTGCCGGTGCAGGCGCGGCCAGCGCTGCCAGCACGGCCAGCGCGAGGAGCGCGATCCCACGGTACCGCCACGGTGCTGCGTGTCGCATCATGCAGGTCGGATCCTGTCGGTCACGTACGAAACGACGTCGGCGAGCGCCACCTTGGCGGCCGTCGCCTCGCGCCGGCCCTGGCATTCGACGATACCGTCTTTTAGGCCGCGCTCTCCGATCGTGACCCGGAGGGGGATCCCGATCAGCTCCAGATCAGCAAACATCACGCCAGGCCGCTCCCCCCGGTCGTCCAGCAGCACCTCGGCCCCTGCCGCGACCAGTTCGTCATGGAGCCGGTCGGCCTGCGCCTTCACGGCCGCGCTGCGGTCGTAGCCGATCGGCGCGATCGCGACGGCGAAAGGCGCCATCGCCACCGGCCAGATGATGCCCCGCTCGTCGTGGTTCTGCTCGATCGCCGCTGCCACGACGCGCGTGACGCCGATCCCGTAGCAGCCCATCTGGATGACGTGCGACTGACCGCCCGTATCGAGATAAGTTGCCCCCATCGCCTTCGAGTAGACGTCGCCCAGCGCGAACACGTGACCGACCTCGATGCCCCGGACGATCGACAGCGTTCCCCTGCCGTCGGGCGAAGGATCGCCGTCCACGACGTTGCGCAGGTCGGCGACACGGTCGGGCTCGCGGCAGTCGCGACCGAAATTGACGCCGCGCAAGTGGTAGTCGGCCTCGTTCGCACCGCAGACGAAATCGCTCATTGCGGCCACCTGCCGGTCGACGTAGAGCGGCAGGTCGGCCGGAATGCCGACGGGTCCGAGGTAGCCGGGAAGGCAGCCGACGGCCTCGACGATCTCGGCCCCGGAGGCCCAGCGCCAGGCACCGATGCCCGGCAGCTTGCCGATCTTCACTTCGTTGCCCATGTGGTCGCCGCGCAGCAGCAGCATCTGCACGCGCCCCTGCGCATGGATCATCAGGCACTTGACGGTGCGGGACAGCGGCAGGTCGAGCATTTGGGCGACCTCTTCGCAGGTCGACTTGCCGGGCGTCGGCACCCTCTGCAACGACTCCGCGGGGGGCGCTCGCCCGGCGGCGGGCGCAAGCGCCTCGGCCTGCTCGACGTTCGCCGCATACGTCGAGCCGTCGCTGTAAGCGATCGCGTCCTCGCCGG
>DATGDG010000098.1:0-3788 GCA_035311025.1 Casimicrobiaceae bacterium | reverse complement strand
GAACAGGTTGCTCCCCATCGACGCGATCGACTGGTCGACCATGAACTGGGCGCCGCGTCCGATCGCCAGCATCATGATCACGGCGGCGACCCCGATCATCATGCCGAGCATCGTCAGGAACGCACGCAGGCGGTTCGCCCCCATCGCATGCCATGCCTCGGCGAGCATCTGGGCGATCATGATCAGGCCGCCGCGATCGCGGTGCTGGTGACAGCCCCGTCGTGGGTGATCCGCCCGTCGACGAACCGGACGAGACGTTTGGCGTAGGTTGCGATATCGGGCTCGTGCGTGACGAGCACGATCGTGATGCCGTCGGCGTTGAGCCGCGTGAACACGTCCATGATCTCGTAGCTCGTCTTCATGTCAAGATTGCCGGTGGGTTCGTCGGCGAGGATCAGCTCGGGATCGCCGATCATTGCCCGGGCGATCGCCACGCGCTGTTGCTGGCCACCGGAGATCTGGCTCGGCAGGTATCGCGCGAACGGCGCGAGCCCGACCTTTTCGAGCAGTGCCAGCGCCTTCCGCTGGCGGGCTTCGCGCGCGATCCCCGCGTAGATCAGCGGCAGGGCCACGTTGTCGAGGATCGAGGCGCGCGGCAGCAGATTGAATCCCTGGAACACGAAGCCGATGACGCCATTGCGCAGGCGCGCAAGCTGGTCGGAGTCGAGGGCACCGACGTCGCGCCCGTCGAGGAAGTAGCTGCCCGAGGTCGGCAGATCGAGGCAGCCGAGGATGTTCATGAACGTCGATTTGCCCGAGCCCGACGGTCCCATGATGGCGACGAATTCCGCGCGCCGCACCAGAAGGTTGACGTCGTGCAGCACCGGAACGGGCCCCGCGTCCGTCTCGTACTGCTTGTACAGGTGCTCGATGCGGATGAGCGTCTCGTCGGTCATCAGAACATCCGCATGCGCAGCGTGCTGGTCGCCTGTTCGGCGGCTTGCTCGATCGCGCCGACGATCACCTGGTCACCGGCCTTGAGCTCGGAGCTGGCGATCTCGGTATTGCGCCCGTCGCTGATTCCGACGCCCACGCGGACCGCGCGCGGGCGTCCCTGGTCGAGCACGTAGACGGTGCCCGCGGACGCCTGGGCTTTCTCCTGGGATGCGGGGCGCTGGCGTCCTTGGGTCGTCGCTGCGCCGGCCGGCCGGAAGCGAAGGGCGGCGTTGGGGGCGAGCAGGACGTTGCTGTGTCGCGCGACGATCACGTTGACGTACGCGGTCATTCCAGGCATCAGGATCTCGTCCGGGTTTTCCACCGCGATGACCACGTCGTAGGTCACCACGTTCTGCTGCGTGGTGGGATTGAGCCGGACCTGCTTCACGCTCGCCGTGAATGCGCGATCGGGAAACGCGTCGACAGTGAACTGCACCGGCTGGCCCACCTTGATCCGGCCGATGTCCGCTTCGGCAAAGCTCGAGTCGATCTGCATCTTGCGCAGATCCTGTGCGATCTGAAAAAGGGTCGGTGTCTGGAAGCTCGCCGCCACCGTCTGTCCGATGTCGACGGCGCGATTCACGACGACGCCCGACACCGGGGAGCGAATCACGGTATAGCTGAGGTTCGTACGATCCTTGGCGAGCATTGCGGTTGCCTGCGCCACCTGGGCCTCGGCGGACTTGCGCGCCTGCACGGCCGTGTCGAAATCCTGCCGTGAAATGTATTCCTGCGCAATCAACGTCTGGCTGCGGGCCTCGTTGGCGCGCGCGAGGTCGCGCGCGGTGCGTGCATTGGCGAGGGCCGCCTCGTCCTGCCGGACCTGCGCCTCCAGCAGCGCGGGGTCGAGTTCGAGCAGAACCTGGCCGGCCTTGACGCGGTCGTTGAAATCCACGAGGAGCTTCTTCACGGTGCCTGAAACCTGCGTGCCGACGTTGACGAGGACGACGGGATTCAGCGTGCCGTTGGCCGATACCGTCTGCGTGACGTCGCCGGTGGTCAGTGCGCCAAGGCGGTACTGCGCCCGGCCGGTTTCGCGACTCTGCATCCACGCAACGCCGCCGCCGACCACGGCAAGCATTGCGAGCGCGGCGAGCAACCAGCGGTTGAGCAGCAGTTTGCGGACGTTCATGGCGGGAGGTGACGGTCGTTCGCTATCGCGGCGTGTCGGGGGACGTCGCGGTGGCGGGATCGAGCTGGCCGAGCGCCTGCGCGAGGTTCGCTCGAAGCACGTACCAGCTGTATTGCGCCTGGATGTGCTGCAGCCGGGCATTGGCCAGCGCGGCTTGCGCGGTGAGGGTGTCGAGGATCGTGCCCGCTCCAGCCTTGTAGCGTCCCAGCGCGACGCGCTCGGCCGCCTGGGCACTGGCGACCAGGTCGGCAGTCGAACGCACGGCCTCCGTGCCGGTTTCGAGGCTGTAGTACGCCTGCCACACGTCGAGGGCCACCTGGGACTTCAGGCTGTCGCGCAGTGCGATCTGACCTTCGAGCTGGGCTCGGGCCGAGCGGATGCGGTAGGTCGTGTTGTACCCCGTGAACAGCGGGATGTTGACCAGGATGCCGGCCGTCTGCATGTTGAAAGCGGGTGTCACGCTGCTGTCGGTGTAATTGATGTTCGCCGACAGCGAAATCGTCGGCATGCCCGAGGCCCGTGCGACGCGTACGCCGGCGGCCGCCGCTTCGACCTGCGCCTGCGCCGCGGCGAGATCGGGGCGTTCCTTGACCGCAGTTGCGATCAGCCGGTCGATGTCGCCCTCGAAGTCCCGATCGGGAGGACGAAGCTGCGGGGCGACGTATTGGAAGCGGCGATTGGCCGGTGCCCCCATGACGTTGGCCAGCGATCCTTCCGCGCTCTTTTCAGCTCCCTGTGCCTGGATGCGGTTGAGGATGGCCTGGGAGTACGCGGTCTGCGCGAGCAGGCGGTCCGATGGCGTCGCGGTTCCGGCCTGGTAGCGCGCGGTCGCGGCTTCGAAGCTCTGCCGCGCGGCACGCTCGGCCTCCTCGGTCGAGGCGACGGCATCGCGCGTTCCGAAAAGCTGGTAATAGGCCTGGACCGCCGACAGGATGACCCTCTGCAGCGTCGCGTCCTGCGTGTAGTTCGCGGAGGCCACGGTTTGCAGGGCGACATCGAGCGCGGCGTCGCGCGCACCGAAATCGTAGAGCACGTAGCCGAGATTCACGTTGCCGCTGCCGTCGCGGGCAGTGTGCGCCGACGATGCGCCAACGGCGCCGCTGCCATGAACAACCTCCGCCGAAGCGGTGGCGGAGAGCGTCGGCAGGTAGGCCGAACGCGCGATTCCGACTTGAGCGGCCTGAACCAGCGCGTTCGCCCACGCTGCGTGGGTCTGCGGATTGTTGCAGAGCGCGTTGTTCACGATGTCGGCGAGCGACAGGTCGACCGCCGGGCCCGCGGCGGCCCCGCACGGCGTCGGGACATGCTCGGGATGCGTGCTCTGCTGCGGTGCGGGCGCGGTGAGGCTCTCCGTTGCGAAGGGGTCGGAGGCATCCCGCGGTCCCGCTGCGAGGGCCGGGAGCACGGCGCAGGCGACAATGAAAGGCGGCGCAAACCGGAGCGTCCATGCCGTCGGCGAGTTCGCCCCCATCCTGCGGTTACCAGCGGCCACGATCATCGGACGGCCCGCGCTCCTTGGATTCGCTGTGAAAGGCAGATTGCGCCTATGGTTCCCCGATTGCAGATCCTCTGTGTGATCTCGGTCAAACATTGACGATCGAACGGTCGGGCGGGCCGCGGATCGCGGTCGTGCCGGATGCGCAATTTGTATGCAGATGTTTCCCGGGGCGCGCCTCCGGGCGACGACGTTGGACCCGGCGCAGGAAGCGTCACAGCGTCG
>DATGDG010000097.1:0-2012 GCA_035311025.1 Casimicrobiaceae bacterium | reverse complement strand
CGCAATGGCGCTGGTCGGACTGCTGGTCGTCTGGGTCTGGCGCCGGCACGTCGGCAAGGCGGACCGGCGGCGGTACCAGCGCATTCTCGCGGAGGTTCAGGCGTGAAAAGGACGATCTCGTTGCTGGGTGCGCTGCTCGTCGCCCAACTGCTGCTCGCGTTCGGCTTGAGCTTCACCGGCACCCACCTGTCGGCGCGGGCGGCCGACAAGCCGCTGCTCTCGCTCGGCGGAACGCAGATCGACCACATCACCATCGAAGGCCCCGACAAGGCGAAAGTCGTGCTGGCGAAAGTCGCCTCGGCATGGCAGCTCCCCGAAGAAGGGGGTTTCCCCGCCGACAAGACACGCACCGAGAGCCTGCTCGAGACGCTCGAAGGGCTGAAGGAGGGCTTGCCCGTCGCAACGACTTCCGACGCGCTCGCGCGCTTCAAGGTCGCCGACGACCGCTTCGAGCGTCGCGTGACCCTCGCCGGCGGCGGCAAGACGCTCGCGACGCTCTACTTCGGGACCTCCCCGTCGATGCGCGAGATCCACGCGCGCCGGTCGGGACAGGGCGACGTCTATTCGGTGGCGTTCGCGACCTACGAGGTCCCGGTCAAGGCCGGAGAATGGGAAGACAAGACGGTCCTGCAGATCCCGAAGAACGACATCGAAGCGATCGACGTGGCGGGGCTCCACATCACCCGCGCGCCACCGCCGCCACCGCCCGCCCCTGCTGCGACGAAGACGGCCGCGGCCAATGCGACGAGCGCGAGCTCGGCGACGACGACGGCGACCGCCACCGCCGCGGCTCCGGCGGCAGCCGACGCCGCCCGGCCGGAATGGCAGGCGAGCGGACTGGCGAAGGGACAGGAGCTCAATACCGAGGCCGCCGACAAGCTCGCCGACCTGCTCGCCGAGTTGCGCATCGGAAGCGTTCTGGGCAAGGACGCAAGCCCCGAGTACGGGATCGACAAGCCGGTGCTCGACGTGACGCTGGTCGAGCATGGAGGCAGGAAGATAGAGTACGTGCTCGGCAAGGCGAAGGACGGCAAGAGCTACACGCTCAAGACCTCGACCCGCGACGAGTATTTCGGCATGCCGACCTACACCGCCGAGCCGCTACTCGACGCGGCGAAGCGCGACAAGCTGCTCGCCGTCCCGAAGGCAGCGCACGAGCCTTCCGCGAAGCTCGGCAAGCCCGAAGCGAAGGGCTGACCGGCCCCGTCTGCGCGTTGCCCGTTCCCGCCTGACGGCCGTCGCAGGCGGCTTCCCAACGACTCCCGCGGACCCAGCTCGCGCTTCGGATTACGATATCGCCGAATTCGAAAGCAAGCCGCGGAGTGCGCCAGCCCGCGGCAAGGGTCAGACTCCGGCCATCGATCAACGATGACTGGAAAGGGACTCGATGAACATGACCACCAAGGCCGAATTGCTCGCCACCGCAACCGTCGCGGACCCGCGCTGGGCCGCGGTCGTCGCACGCGATGCCGCTGCCGACGGCAGCTTCGTCTACTCGGTAAGGACGACCGGCGTGTACTGCCGCCCGTCCTGCGCAGCCCGGACGCCGCGACCCGAGAACGTCGCGTTCCACGTTACCACCGCGGACGCCGAACGGGCGGGCTTCCGCCCCTGCAGGCGCTGCAAGCCGGACCAGGCCCCGCTCCTCGAGCGTCAGGCTGCGCTGGTCGCGAAGCTGTGCCGGCACATCGAAGCCGCCGACCGCACGCCGAGCCTCGACGAGCTCGCGAAGCACGCGGGGATCAGCGCGCATCACCTGCATCGGATGTTCAAGGCGGCTACCGGCCTGACGCCAAGGGCCTATGCAGCCGCGCATCGCGCGACGCGGATGCGGGCCGAGCTCGATCGCGGCGCGAGCATCACCGATGCGATCTACGGCGCCGGCTACAACTCGAACGCACGCTTCTACGAGCAATCGAACGACGTGCTCGGCATGACGCCCTCGACCTATCGCGCGGGCGGCGCCGACACCGACATCCGCTTCGCGGTCGGCCTCTGCTCTCTGGGATCGA
>DATGDG010000096.1:0-7236 GCA_035311025.1 Casimicrobiaceae bacterium | reverse complement strand
CACCGCGTAGATCGGCTCGAGGGCCGCAAGCACCGCGGGGCTGCGCGCGATCTCCATCGCACCCAAGACGCCGATCGAGACGAACCAAAGCGCCATGACCGGGCCGAAGACGGATCCGAGGCGCGCCGTGCCTTTGCGCTGGATCGCGAACAGCGCGACGAGGATCAGCACCGCCGTCGGGACGATGAACGGGTGGAGCGCCGGCGCGATCACGCCGAGGCCCTCGACCGCACCGAGCACGGTGATCGCCGGCGTGATCATGCCGTCGCCGTAGAACATCGCGGCCCCGAAGATGCCGAGGCCGACCAGCCACCATCGCAGGCGCCCCCGGTCGGCGACCCCGCGCGAGACCAGCGCCGTCAGCGCGAGGATCCCGCCTTCGCCCCGGTTGTCGGCGCGCATGATCAGCGCGATGTACTTCAACGTCACGACGATCAGCAGCGCCCATACGATCGCCGACAGGACGCCGAGGACATTGTCGTGCGTCAGCGAGAGGCCATAGGGTCCGGTGAACGCGGTGCGCAGCGTGTACAGCGGGCTCGTGCCGATGTCGCCGTAGACGACGCCGATCGCGCCGACGACGAGCGGCAGCATGCGCGCCTGCCCTCCGGCGGAAGCGGTCGCAGTGGTCACGATCGGAGCGCCGGCCCGCGTCAGGTCGCGCTGCTGTCGTCGGTACGACGCGAGAACCGGATGTTGAGCTGCTTCAACTTGCGGTAGAGATGCGTGCGCTCGAGCCCGGCCTTCTCCGCGACCTTGCTCATGTTGCTCTGCTCGCGGCCCAGCAGCTGCTCGAAATAGATGCGCTCGAACGCCTCCCGCGCCTCGCGCAGCGGCAGCTCGAAGAAGCGCGTGGTGATCTCGGGCGCGATCACCTGGTTGGGCGACGCCGCCTCGCCCAGGAGCCGCTTGACGTGATCGGGCGTGATCTCGCCGCGCACGACGAGCATGTTCGCGACGACGTTGCGCAGGTGGTCGAGATTCCCCGGCCAGTAGGCGTTGGCGAGCGCGGTCAGCGCGGCCGGCGACAGCGTCGCGAGCAGCGGCTGTGCGCGCTCTCCCGGGGCCATCTCGCGCCAGAACCGCTCGACCAGCGCCGGGATGTCCTCGCGGCGCGCGCGCAGCGGCGGGAGCACCACCGCGCCCGCCGAGAGCTGCGCGAGCAACGCAGCGTCGAAACGCCCCTCGGCCGCGAGGTTCGCCAGCGGCTCGCTCGAGGTCGCGACGAGCACGATGCCGTGCTTGTCGAGCTTGGGCAGCAGGAACGCGAGGCCTTTCTGCTCGGCGCGTGAATACTGGCCGATCTCGGCGCAGCACAGGACGCCCTCGCGTGCCTCCTCGAGCAGCTGCAGCGGATTGTTGGTGAGCCGGGTGCCGTTGGCCAGCGCGACGAACGGCGCCCCCGGGAGCTCCAGCGCCCTGGCGGCGACGTCCTGCCCGGCGCCGGATTCGCCGAGGATCAGGATCGGCCTGCGTGCCGCGAGCAATCCCTCGAGCGAACGCTCGGCCTCGCGGATCGCGGTGCCGGTGCCCAGCGCCGCCAGCGAGACGCGCCGCGGCTCGCTCGCGGCGACGGTCTTGAACGCACGCGCGATCGTCGCCAGCAGCTTCGACAGCCCGATCGGCTTCTCCAGGAAGTCGAACGCGCCGATCTTGGTGGCCTCGACCGCGGTCTCGATCGTGCCGTGGCCCGACATCATCACGACCGGCATCGTCAGCAGGCCGCCGGAACCCCATTCGCGCAGCAGCGTCACGCCGTCGGTGTCCGGCATCCAGATGTCGAGCAGAACCAGTGCCGGCTGCTGGCGCTGCCGGTATGCGCGCGCCTCGCCGGCGTTCTCGGCGAGGGCGACGCGATATCCCTCGTCCTGGAGGATCTCGAACAGCAGCTCGCGGATCCCGACCTCGTCGTCGACGACGAGGATCTCGCGGGCACGCACGATCCGCGGGTCGGTCATGCGGCGGCCGCCGACTTGAGGGTGCGCAAATGCAGTGTCACGCGCGCTCCGTGGGGAACCGCATTCTCCAGCGTCACTCGGCCGGCGTGTTCGTCGACGATTTTCTTCACGATTGCCAGTCCCAATCCCGTCCCTTTGGCCTTGGTCGTCACATAGGGCTCGAATGGATGCTCGAGCACGTTCGGTGCAAATCCCGGGCCGCGGTCGCCGAATGCCAGCGTTGCCTCCGTGCCGGTCACGGACAGCGTGATGTCGATCCGCGGATCCTCGACACCGGACTGCGCGTCGATCGCATTCTGCAGCAGATTGTGGAACACCTGGCGCAGGCGGGTGGGCTCGCCCTGAATTATGACCGGCATCTCGGGAAGCGCGAGCGCCACGTGCGGGCGCAGATTGTCGTACAGAGCGAGCACGTCGAGCAAGAGGGCCGCCACATCCACCGCCTGCATCTGACCAGCCCGCGGCTGACGCGCGTAGATCGCGAAATCGTCGACCATGTGCTTCATCGCAGCCACCTGCGAGACGATCGTCTGCGTCCCCCGGCGCAGCGTGTCCTGGTCGGACTCGTCGAGCCTCGGCCCGAGTTTCATGGCGAGTCTCTCGGCGGATAGCTGGATCGGCGTCAGCGGATTCTTGATCTCGTGGGCGAGCCGGCGCGCCACTTCCGCCCACGCAGCGTCGCGCTGGGCTTCGAGGAGCTCGGACACGTCGTCGAACACGACGACGTAGCCGGGCACCGGCGCGCCGGGCAGGCGGGTCCCCCGCAGCAGCAGCGTCCTCGTCTGACCGGCCACGGTCAGGGCGGCCTCGCGCTGCCACTGCCCGTCCCGCGAGCCCCGGAACCCCTCGGCGACCAGTTCGGAGAAGGGGGCGAGCCCCGGCAGGCGCCCACCCCAGTCGGCAAGGGGCTCGCCTGCAAGGTCGGCGAACGGCTGCTGCAGGATGACGGCGGCGCTCGGGTTCGCCGTGCGCAGGCGGTAACGGTCGTCGAAGGCGAGGACCCCCGACGACAGGTTGCCCAGCACGCTCTCGAGGTAGGCGCGCGTCATTTCGGTCGCCCGCTGCGATTCCTCGGTGCGGAGCTTCGCGTCGGCGAGCTGCGAGGTCATCGTGTTGAACGATTCGGTGAGCACGCCGAGCTCGTCGCTCGAAGTCACCGGCTGGCGCCGCGTGAAATCGCCTCCTGCGACGGCACGCGTCCCCTCGGCGAGCAGCCCGAGCGGCTCCGCGAAACGCTCGGACAGCACGACGGCGAGGCCGAGCGCCGAGGTCAGCGCGAGCAGCAGCGTCAGGGTCAGCGTGACCTGGTACAGCCGCTTGAGGGCGTTGCGCGAGAACGTGATCTCCTGGTAATCGCGCGCGCCGGCCTGCACCTTCTCGAGGTCCTGCGCGAGCGGGCGCGGCACGCGCTCGACCACCTGCAGCACGCGCAGAGGGTCGATCCGGTCGCTGCTGTTCACCGGCACCACGACGCGCAGCCGCAGACCGCCGTCGGAGGCCTGCTCGACCCGGGCATAGGTCTGCTGCAACCGGGCCCGCCGCAGCGCGTCGCCGGGCAGCGCCTCGGGCGGCATCAGCGACCCTCCGATGCCACCGACGGCAAGCACGGTGCCGGCGGGCGAATAGAGCGCGGATTCGTAGACGCCGGCCTGCTCGGACGCGCGGTTGAGCGTCGCGGCCGCAGCGCCCGGCGCATCGGCCACTGCAGACGCGATCGCAGTGGCGCGGGTAGTGGTTTCCCGCAGCAGGTAGTCGAGCGAACTGCGTCCGAGATTGATGCCACCGTCGAGCGCCCGATCGACGCGCACGTCGAACCAGCTCTGGATGCTCTTGCCGAGGAACTGCACCGAAACCGCGTAGACGAGCGCGCCGGGAAGGACCGCGACCAGCGAGAACAACAGAACCAGCCTCAGCGCGAGGCGGGAGCCGAACACGCCGGAGACGAGATTGCGCCGCAGCTGCAGCAGCTGGCCGCCGACGACCAGCATAAGGAGGACCACCAGAGCGCCGTTGATCACCAGCAGCGTGTTGTAGTGGCGCGCGAACAGGTCGGTGTTCGCGGTCGCGGTGGCGAGCAGGAACAGCGCGATCGCCGCGACCCCGGCGAACGTCAGCGAGAACCAGCGCAGGCGCCGGGACGCGAGAATGCTCGTCATGGCGTGAAAGTGAAGCGGTGCCAGCCGGAGTCGAGCTGCCACTCGCTGGACGCGAGCGCATTGACCTGGAATGGCTTGGGCAGCTCGTTGACGTCGAGCCTTTCGCGGATTGCAGCGTCGTAGCGCGTCCCCTTCGCAAGCCCGTCGGCGCGCAGCACCGGCCGCGATGCGACGCGGCCGATGAAACGCTGGACATCGCCCAGCGAATCGAATACCTGGCCGAGGGGGCCGCTCGCGACGCGATACTGCTGGGTCAGCGCGCTGTAGGACACGCGATAGGTGATCGACCACTGCGCGACCTTTTCGCTGAACCACAGGAAACGCGCGCGCTCGAGCTCGAACTCGATCGTGAAATACAGCGGGATGCCCTTGTCCAGCGCTTCCTCGAGAGTGGGCGTCAGGGCGAAATCGAAATCGGCCGACAGCACGACCTCGCCCTCCGCGATCTGCAGCGAGGCACCTCGAACCGGGATGCTGTCGGCGATCGCCCCCGCGGCAGCCAGGATGAGCGCCGCCCCCGCGCCCGCGGCCAGCAGGCGGCGGCGCGCTGTCGAGGCCGGCACGGAATCGCGTTGAAGATTGGGCTGCATGCGGGGAGGATGCGCGTCGGCCCCGATTCCGGGGCAGTGATCACATTCGCGCATGGTGAGAGAGGCGCCGCAGCGACCTCACGGGTTCTTGCGTAGCAGCGCGTAAAAGAACCCGTCCTGATTGTGGCGCGCGCCCGAAGCCGAAGGCAAGATCTGGCCGCCGCGATGGGTCACGCCGTCGGGGAAATTGATGGTTTCGCGCAACGCATCGGGCTGCCGGGCGCAGAACGCGTCGACGCGCTCGTCGTTTTCGGCCCTGAACACCGAGCAGGTCGCGTAAAGCATGCGACCGCCGGGCGCAAGCAGGGGCCAGGCGGCGGCAAGCATCCGCGACTGCTCGGCGGCGAACGCGTGGACGTCGGCCGCGCGGCGGCGCCACTTGATGTCGGGGTGGCGCCGCACGATGCCCGATGCGGTGCAGGGTACGTCGAGCAGGATCCGTTCGTAGGGCCTGCCATCCCACCATGATCCGGGGTCCTTCACATCGCCCTCGACGACGCGAATCCTGCGCCGGTCGTGGCCCAGCCGTCGCAGGTTGTCTCGCACCCGGCCCAGCCTCGCCGCGTCGGCATCGAGGGCGGTGAGGTCGATGTCGGCACATTCGAGCAGGTGAGTCGTCTTGCCGCCGGGTGCGGCGCAGGCATCCAGGACCCGCATGCCGTCGGCGACGCCGAGCAGCGGGGCGGCGAGCTGTGCGCCCAGATCCTGGACCGCGAACGCCCCGTCGGCGTAGCCCGGCAGCTCGGTCACCGGTCTCGGCCGCGCGACGATCACGCCGCAGTCGCCGACCTGGGTGGCCTCGATGCCGGCCTCGACGAAGCGCGCGATCAGCGCCGGCGCCGAGGTCGCGCGCAGGTTGACGCGCAGCGACAGCGGTGGGCGTGCATTGCCGGCGTCGAGCATCGCCTCCCAGTCGTCGGGAAAATCGCGCCGCACGCAATCGATCCACCACTTCGGGAAGGAATGACGCGCGACCTCGTCGTCGTTCACTGCGGCGAGCAGCGATTCGCGCTCGCGCAGGAACCTGCGCAGCAATGCGTTCTCGAGCCCCTTGGCCGCCGGGCGCACCAGCTGCGCGGCAGCCTCGACCGCGCGATCGACGACGGCGAACGCGGGCGCGCGGGTGTGCAGGATCTGGTAGAGAGCCACCGCGGTCAGCGAGCGCAGCAGCGCGTCGGGAATCGGGTTGCGCGAAAGCCTTCGGGTCAGCGCGTCGAGCGTGCCCCAATGCCGCAGCGTGCCGTAGGCGAGCTCCTGCACCAACGTGCGGCCGCGCAACTCGCTGCCGTCGTCGACCTCGGCCAGCGCGTCGGCCAGGCTCGCACCCTCGATCACCCGTGCGACTGCGCGCGCGGCCAGCCCCTGTTCGGTGTGCATGTCCCGCGCCGCCTACCCGGCGGCGGACCGCTGCGGACGTGCGCCGCCTGCGCTCGCGCGGTCGGGGGTCATCGCGCAGGCGAACCGAAGCGCGATCCGGTCGCGATCCGGCGCCCTGCGGCAAACGCGGCCGCCGACATCCGCCGGCCGCCGGCGGGTTGGACCTCGACGAGGCGGAGCAGGCCCCGGTCGCCGGCGGGCCCGCAGGCGACGTCGATTCCGGCGGCACCGACCGCGGCGACGGTTCCGGCGTCGAGCTCGGCCGGGCCGCCGCCGGCGTCCAGCGGCAGGGCAGCCCACAGCTTGACGCTGTCGCCTTTCCACGCCGCCACGGCGCCCGGCGAGGGCGCCATCGCGCGGATCCTGCGGTCGATGGCGACGGCCGACGCGTGCCAGTCGACGAGGGAATCGCCTCGGCCGAGCTTGGCCGCATAGGTGACGCCGGCGTCGGGCTGGGGTCGGCTCGGCAGCCGGCCGTCCCGCGCCAGCGCTGCCAGGACGTCGACGATCGTCGACGCGCCGAGGTCGGCGAGCCGGTCGCGCAGGGTGCCGGCGGTTTCGCGGGGGTCGGTGTCGATCGCTCGCGATTCGATCATGGCGCCGGTGTCGAGCCCCTCGTCCATCTGCATGATCGTGATGCCGGTCGTCGTGTCGCCGGCCTCGATCGCCCGGGCGATCGGCGCCGCCCCCCGCCAGCGGGGCAGCAGCGATGCGTGGATGTTGAGGCAGCCGCTGGCGGGCCACTCGAGGACAGCGCGCGGCAGGATCAGCCCATAGGCGGCCACCACGAGCACGTCGACGCCAATTTCAGCGAGCATGGCCTGCGCCGCAGCGTCCTTGAGTGTCCGGGGTTGGCGGACTGCCAGGTGCTGCGCCTCGGCATACCGCCTGACCGGCGATGCGGTGACCGCGAGACCTCGGCCCGATGGCCTATCGGGCTGGGTGAGCACGACCGGTATCGTATGTCCGGCGGCATGGATCGCCGCGAGCGCGCGCACCGCGAATTCCGGCGTGCCGGCGAAACCCACCCGCATCTGGGAGCGCCGGGGTCAGCCGGCGAGCTTGTGCTTCTTGCGCATCCTGGCCGCCAGCCGGCTGCGCTTGAGCGGTGACAGGTATTCGACGAAGACCTTTCCGCGCAGATGGTCCATTTCG